>JAISAH010000066.1 GCA_031266805.1 Gracilibacteraceae bacterium | reverse complement strand
CGAAGACGCAGCGAACCATACTTGAAGCTTGCGGCTTGACAGAGGATGATCTTAAGGCTTACGTGGAAAGAAGATAATACCGTGACTTGTATGTGCTCAAAACGGCTTAGAATTTATGTATAAAAGAAAAGATGACCGTCATATCCCGCGGCGAGGAAATCGAAATACTCTATGGTGCGGACGGGAACGTGACGGCAATCAACGGCTGGACTGAGGCGATAGACGCCTACGCCAAGAAAGTCGGCATAGAGCCGCCGCTTGGCGAGGATGAGAAAGAAACAGCGCCGTCCGGAGAACCCCCGAATATTTCCGCTAACGCGCCGCTCGATCCGGGCGATGAACCGAGCGGCGTTTCCGCGTTTCCGGGAGAGAATCTTTTTCCCCAACCTGTCATAGCGAAATTGAGCGAGGCGAGCGGGCGCGCGCGGCAGCAGCCCGCCCCGCGCAGACCGCGCAAGGCCGCGGCCACTCAGACGTCCATATTCGATATAGAAGCGGATAACTCCGATAACGAGGAGAGCGGCGATGATTTGGAAGCTCTCGCCCCTCCGCCGCCGTCTGAACTCACGCCCGTTCAGCCTGACATGCCCAAACCGCCGAACTTTCATATAACCGGCGACATCGACATAGGGGGCGGCGGCGCGAAAATCAAGTACCGCCGCAACGCGGACGCGATCCGGCTTTTGCAGATAGTTGAAAGCGAGAACCGCTACGCCGCACCGGAGGAACAGGCAGTACTTGCGCTATATTCCGGCTGGGGCGGTATTTCACAGGTCTTTGACGGCAATCACTTAGGCTGGCGGCGCGAGCATAGCGAGCTCCTGGAGCTATTGCCGGAAAACGAATACCGCAAGGCGCAAGGCTCCGTACTCAACGCGCATTACACGTCCACCGAAGTGATTGGCGGCATATACGCCGCGCTCGACCGCCTCGGCTTTAAAGGCGGCAATGTGTTGGAGCCAGCGTTGGGCGTCGGCAATTTCTACGGCTGTATGCCGGAGAAGCTGGCGGCGGCGTCCCGGCTCTACGGAGTGGAACTGGACGGCGTCACCGGCCGCATCGCCCGGCAGCTTTATCCGGGCGCGGATATACGCATACAGGGTTTCGAGACCGCCGATCTTCCCGACAGCTTTTTCGACGCCGCCATCGGCAATGTCCCCTTTGGGCAGTACAAAGTGAACGACACCAGGTTTGACAAATACAATTTTCTGATCCACGACTACTTTTTCGCAAAAGCGCTGGATAAGGTCAGACCGGGCGGCGTGATCGCGTTCATCACCAGCAAAGGCACGATGGACAAGGCGAATACGTCGGCTCGCCGCCACATCGCCGAGCGCGCGGAACTTTTGGGCGCGATCCGCTTGCCCAATACCGCCTTCAAAGCTTCGGCGGGCACGGAGGTCACAAGCGACATTATTTTTCTCAAAAAGCGCGACCGCCTTGTGGACGCCGAAAATGAGAAATGGGTTTACACGGGCAAGACCGGCGATGGTATCCCCCTTAACGAATATTATATCGACAATCCTCACATGATGCTCGGCGCGATGGCTTTTGACAACCGCATGTACGGGAACAACAGCGAAACCACATTGAACCCGGACAAACGCGATTTAAGAGAGGCTCTGCTTGAGGCGGCAGAATTTCTGCCGGAGGGCGCGGTGGACGAAGCCTCCGGTCTAGGCAGGCTTGACGACGCGGAAACGGGTATACCCGCCGACCTCGCCGTGAAAAATTACTGCTATACCGTTATGGAGGACGGTGAAATATATCAGCGCGTCAATTCCCACATGGAACGGCGCGAATTCGGCAAAACCGCCGCCGAGCGCGTGAAATCCATGATCGAAATGCGCGCCCTCACGCGGTTTATGCTGACCCAGCAGCTTGAAGGCTGTACCGATGAATATTTACAGCGGTCACAGCTTGAATTAAACGAACGGTACGACCGTTTTTTCAGGCGCTTCGGCCCGATCAACTCCGGGTACAATACGCGGCTGTTCGGCGACGACGCGGACTTTCCGCTGCTGTCCTCCATCGAAAATCTTGACGACGGCAACGTGACCAAAGCCGCCATCTTTACAGGGCGCACCATCGCGCCGGAGAAACGGATAACCCACGCCGACACCGCGGCGGAGGCCCTGCCGATCTGCCTCAACGAGCGTGGGCGCGTGGACGTCGGCTTCATGGCCTCCCTTTGCGGCGAAACCCATGAGGAGGTGATCGCCGACCTGCGGGGTGTGATCTTCAAAAACCCTGATTATGACGACCCGGACGACGAGAACAATATTTTCGCGGGCTGGGAGACCGCCGACGAATACCTTTCCGGGCGCGTAACGGACAAATTGGCGGCGGCGGAACTGGCGGCGGCGGATAATCCGATTTATACCGCCAACATTGAAGCGCTCCGCGCCGTTCAGCCTAAGCCGCTGAAAGCGCACGAGATCAGCGCCCGCATCGGCGCCCATTGGATCGAGCCGGAGGATTACGAGCGATTCCTTTGTGAGAAGCTGAACGTCCCCGCCGCCGCGCGTGCAGGCGTGAAGGTGCATTATTCCGAGCGCACCGGCGAATGGACGGCAGGCATTGGCTACAGGCTTCAAGGCTCTGTGGAGGCGACGCAGGAGTACGGCACCAAGCGCATGGACGCCTGCTATCTGTTTGAACTCACGCTGAACCAGCGCAACGCCCGGATATATGACGTCAAGATCGTGGACGGCAAAGAAAAGCGCGGACTGAATCATAAAGAGACCGTCGCTATTCGTGCCCGCCAGGCAAAACTTAAACAGGAGTTCAAAAGCTGGGTGTTCGACGACCCGGAGCGGCGGGAGCGTCTCTGCGCGGTATATAACCGGCTGTTCAACTCGGAGCGCTCCCGCGCTTATGACGGCGCGCACCTTTCCTTCCCCGGCATGAACCCGGAGAAAACCTTGCGGCCTCACCAAAAGGCGGCGGTGGCAAGGATCCTCTACGGCGGCAATACGCTTTTGGCCCATGTCGTTGGCAGCGGCAAGACTTACATCATGACAGCCGCCGCTATGGAACAAAAGCGGCTTGGCCTCGCCCAAAAACCCTGTTTTGTTGTGCCCAATCATCTTGTCGGCCAGTGGGCGAACGAGTTTCAAGCTCTCTACCCCACGGCGAACGTACTCGCCGCCACCAAAAAGGATTTTCAGAAAGAAAATCGCCGCCGTTTCTGCGCGCGCATCGCCACCGGGGAATGGGACGCCGTGATCATCGGGCACAGCAGCTTTGAAAAGGTGCCGATGTCGCGGGAGCGCCAGGAAAAACGGTTACAGCGCGATCTCGGCGAGATAGAGGCGGCGCTGATCGAGGCAAAGACGAATAGCGGCGAGCGGATCACCGTAAAGGAACTTGAGCGAGAGCGCAAAAATCTTGAGTACCAATTAAAATGCTTGCGAGACAGCCCGAAAGACGACCTCGTCAACTTTGAGGAATTGGGCGTGGACGCCCTGATGGTGGACGAGGCTCACTATTACAAAAATAAGTTCTTTTTTACGAAGATGAATAATGTGGCGGGACTGTCAAAGGCCCGCGCCAAAAAATCCACCGATATGGACATGAAATGCGAATACATCAACGAGCGCAATCATTCCCCGCGCGGAGTGGTGTTTGCCACTGGCACGCCCGTCAGCAATTCGATGGTCGAGTTTTTCACCATGCAGAGCTATTTGCAGCGGGAGGAACTGGAACGCCTCGGTCTCAATCATTTCGACAACTGGGCGACGGCGTTCGGCGAGGTGGTGTCCGCGTTGGAACTGGCGCCGAGCGGCCAAGGCATTAGAGTGCGGGAGAGGTTTGCCAAATTCGTTAATCTGCCTGAATTGATGACCCTGTTTCATCTCGTGGCGGACATTCAGACCGCCGACATGCTTGATCTGCCCGTTCCCGATATTATGGGCGGCAAGCCGGTGACGGTCGCCGCAGAGCCCTCGCCTGAGCTGCGGAAGTATACGGAATCGCTTGTCGAGCGCGCGGAGCGCATACAAAACGGCGCAGTCAAGCCGGAAGTCGATAACATGCTCTGCGTGACCTCGGACGGCAGAAACGCCGCGCTGGATATGCGGTGCATCAATGCCGCCCTGCCTGACTTTGGAGGCAGCAAAGTCAATATTTGCGTTCAAACGGTCTTTGAGATTTACCAAGAGACGGCAAAGGATAAATCCGCGCAGATGATTTTCTGCGACATCTCAACACCAAAAGGCGGCGCGGGCTTTTCCGTCTACGACGACATACGCGAAAAACTGACCGACATGGGCGCCGAGCCCTCGGAGATCGCCTTTATCCATGACGCGAAAACAGACGAGCAGAAGGAGAAAATGTTCGCCGCAGTCCGGCGCGGCGACATCCGCGTGATCCTCGGCAGTACGCAGAAGATGGGCGCGGGCACTAACGCGCAAAAACGGCTGATAGCGCTGCATCATTTGGATTGCCCTTATCGCCCCTCCGACCTCGAACAGCGCGACGGCAGGATCGTCCGTCAGGGCAATGACAACCCGGAGGTGCGGATATATCAGTATGTCACAAAAAACAGCTTCGATGCTTACCTCTGGCAGATCGTGGAGTCCAAAGCCAAAGCCATCGCCCAGGTGATGAGCGGCAAGAACCCCTCCCGCGAGATTGAGGACATGGATGAGACGGTTTTGAATTACGCCGAGGTCAAGGCCATCGCCACCGGCAACCCCTTGATCAAGCGCAGAATGGAATTGGAGCTTGAAGCCCAGCGGCTGCAAATCCTTGAATCGCAGTACCGGTATGACCGTTACAGGCTGGAGGACGATATATCTGGGCATATCCCCGCGATGTTGGCAAAGCTCGCCGGTGAGATACGGGGCTTTGAGGAGGACATAAAGCTCAGGGACGGGCAGACGGCAAAGGGTGGGGACGGCAAGCCGGAGTTTCACATGCGGCTCGGCAAGCATGAATTTTCAGAGAGAAAAGAAGCGGGCGAAATGCTATTGAAAGCCGTTTCGTCGGGCCGGCACGTGGATAAAGCCATTGGCCGCTACCTGGGCTTTGACATAGTTCCTCAGGAGCGAAAGAGCCTCGTCGACGAGCCTGTCATTGCTTTGAAAGGCGCAAGGTCTCACAAGGTCGCATTGTCAAGGAGCGATGCGGGCAGCATCACCCGGATCGAAAACGCTCTTGAACGCTTGGAAACCTACCTTGACGACGATAGACGCGAGGCCGCGGACTTGGAGCGGCGGCTGGAAGCCTCAAAAACACGGCTGACCCGCCCGTTTGAGCAGGAACGGGAGCTGGCGTCCGTACTCTCGGAGCTTGCCAAGATCACTGCGGAGCTTGACCTTGACCGGAGTGCGGACGACGGCGCCCTTTTGGACGACGGCAACCGGCCTCCTGAGCCAGAAAATGAAGATGTCACCGGCATGGACGATGAGGAGGCCGAGAACGAGCCGGAGATGTAACATTCCCGGCGATTATTATTTATGGGAGGACAATTATATGAAACGCATAGAAACAGAGTATTACAAACCCCATCCGGACAAACCGGGGTATGTCGTTTACGACAAGGGGCGATCCGTGCAGGAGGTCTTTGCGGAACTGCAGCGCCGCCTGGAATCCGCAGGCTATCTGCCCGACGAGTATTTCCTGCTTGACAGCCATTGGGAGAACGGAAAGACGTGGCCAAAAGACGGCGATATGTTCTGCACCGTCGATTACGGCGGGAGCGAGGGCATCTATCTGGACGTGTACTTGAAATATAAAGACGAAAGCGGCAAATATAGGACGGATGGCTTTATCACCGGCAAGACTCTCGGCGAGAGCGATGCGGACATGGACCGCATGTACCTGATCGCCTCGGCGGTGACGAAGGCGTTCCACTCCGACGGCGTACACGCCCGGTATATCGCCTTTGGCGGCGAGAACCAGCCGGAGGGAAGCGCGATCGTCCAACTGAACCAAGAGGAACGGAAAATCGTCGGCGCCAGCTTGCTTACGGAGCGCGCCCGGCTGAAAGTCGAAAACGAACCGCTCAAGGCGATAGAGGGGGCAGAGCGGCTTTTGCACCGGATCATCGGCAGCATCACTGAATACGTCAGGATCGCCGGCGATCGGCCCAACTGGCTGGACGACCATGACCGCGCCTCTCTCGCCATCGCTGACGGCGACACAGAGGCGTTCCGCGCCGTCTACCGAAAAGTCCCGCAGGTCTACGGCCATCTGCTGGAACAGGCCGCCGCCCGGCCCGACGCGAAGGGGCGCGAGATGACGGACATGCTCTGCGCCGCCGTCAGCGAGGCCGCCGCCGATGTCAGTTATGACATGTACCTCCGCGCCTGCAAAGCCGCCGTCAATACAGGCGACGCGGCGCGCGTCCTGCACATGCTCTCGAAAGCCCCCGATTGCGGCATAGACATAGACGCGGATCCGGAATTTTACGGCGAAGTGATCCGACGCGCGCTGGATCATGACGAAAAACACGGCGGCAGTAAGACGCATATCGCCACCGCGATAGCGGAGCAGTGTACACCGGAGCAGATAAGAGGCGCTGACCCCTACCTCCTGCATCTCGCCATCATGCACGACGACCGCAGACTGGCAAACGCCCTGCTGGACAAGGATTTTCCCGTAACTTATGAGCCTGCCATGCTGATTTACTTCGCCGCCATGAAAAAAGAGATAGGATTGGCCGAGCGGATGATACAGGCCGGCGCGGACGTGAACGGGCAGAATTACGCCGCGCTGCACACCGCCATGCGCGCGAACGATCCCGCTTCCGGGATGTTCCTGCTGAAGCTCGGCGCAGACTTCGAGGGATTTTCAGACGCCGTGACCGGGCGAAACCTGACGGAAAACGAAAAGGACTTCCTTGCCACGGTAAAAGACTTTTACGACAGCCACATCAAAGAGCCGGAGAATATGACGGAGCGAGGCGGAGATATAGAGATGGGTGACGACGATTGAGGAGGTGGGACTATGTGCGCCGCGCGAGCCGAATTTTATACCGCCGAGGAATACGCCGCCGCGAAAGAGGTCAACATCGCGGCGTTTCTTATGTCCATCGGTTACGGCCTGACGCGCTTCGGCAACTGGTACAAGGGCAAAACGCATGACAGCCTTTCCATTAAAGCGGACGGCAGCCTCTGGTACTGGAACAGCCGGGATCTGCACGGGCGCTCCCCGGTGGAACTGTACAAGCAGATACTTTTGCACGATTACGGCTATCGGGACGAGATCACGGCGGCGATAGCGGCGGTGAAAGAGTTGGCGAGCGGGCGCGGGGCTTGCGGCGCGCCCGCGCATATAAAAGAAGAACCGCCGCGGGGAGCGCCAGACGAGCCGCTGCCGCTCCCCGCGCCTTACAAAAACAACAGCCGCGTCATGGCGTATTTATGCGTGTCACGCGGCCTTGACCCGGACATCGTGCGTGGGCTGATAAAATACGGCAAGATATATGAGACAGTTCAGCGGTGGGACAGAGAGACCGGGCGCTATGCAGGCGGCCCGCATCACAACGCCGTGTTCGTCGCCTATGACCGCGAGGGCAGGCCGCAAAACGCTTTCCTGCGCGGGACGATACCCGGCGCGGAAAAGCCGTTCAAGAAAGACGTCGACGGATCGAATAAAAGCTACCCCTTCACTTTGCATGGGCGCGAGAACTCAGGCAGGGTGTTTTGCTTCGAGAGCGCCATCGACGCCGTCAGTCATGCCTCGCTGCTAAAAATGAACGGCGCGGACTGGCGAGTCGGCTGGCGCGTCTCCCTCGGCGGCACGAGCTTTTTAGGGCTTGACCGGTTCCTCTCCGAACACCCGAATGTCAGGGAAATCGTCTCCTGTCTCGACAATGACGCTACGGGCGAACGCCGTAGCGTCAAGCTCGCGGAGGAATACGCCGCCAAAGGCTACGCTGTGGGGCGCGAGGCCCCGCGATCCAAAGACTTTAACGAGGATTTGCTGAACTATCGGCAGGAACAGGAGGATGATTGGGAATTATGAACAGCAGCGCCGCCATTAAACTCGGCTCCCTCTTTGACGGGATCGGAGCCGTGCCTCTCGCCGGAACATATTTCGGGATAACACCGGTATGGGCAAGCGAGATACTGCCGGGCGCTATATCGGTCACAAAGCGCCATTTCCCCGATATGGCGCACTTGGGCGACATCACAAAGCTCGACGGCGGAGCGATAGAGCCGACAGACATTATCGCCTTCGGCTCACCCTGCCAGTCTTTTCAATCGCCGGAACCCGCACAGGCTTTGCGGGAAAATCCGGTTTGTTCATGGAAGCCATCAGGATCATACGGGAAATGAGGGAAGAAACGAATGGACAATACCCCAAGATCGCCATCTTCGAGAACGTCGTCGGTCTCCTGTCCAGCGGCAAAGGAAGTTATGCCGGGCGTGATTATCAGACCGCGCTCAAAGCGTTCTGTGAGAGCGAAATTCCAATGCCTCAGTCTGGCCGATGGGCAAACGCCGGAATGGTACGAGGCCGAGGCTTTAGTCTCGCTTGGATCGTCAAAGACGCTGCCAAACATTACCGAGTCGCACAGCGAAGAAGGCGTCTGTTTGTTGTCGTCGATTTTACAGGAGAATGTGCCGGAGAAATACTCTTTAAGCCCACGAGCCTGTCAGGGTATTTTGCGGCGCGCGAGGGCGAGGGGAAAGGAACTGCCGCCGATGCTGAAAGCGGCGCTGGAAGCGAGAGCGGCGGAATCACCGAAATGAACGCCTATGGCGAAACCAGGCGCGGCTATTGGCGGGGGAGCATCCGGGCGCAGGGCGAAAGCCAGCCCCGCCATCCCTCAAACGTCGTCGTGGCCGCGTCCGGCCAGACGAATGCGGAAACGCTTCGCGATCTTGCCCCGACGCTGACAATCCACCATGAGCAGCCGTATATCTGCGCGGCGTTCATGGCAGGACAGGCGAAAAACGCCCGCAGTATCGCCTACAATGAGATGGTGTCCCCGACGCTGAAAGCCTCGCCCAGCGGCTTGAACCAAGTTCCCTGCGTGTGTGAGCCGCAAATAGCCCGGACGCTGACGGCGCGGGGCGAGGGCAGTCCCAACGCGGACGGCGGCCCGAATATCATTGCTTTCGCGCAGAACCAGCGAAGCGAGGTGCGCGACCTAAGTGACACCGCCGACTGCCTCGCGGCAAATCCCGGCATGAAGCAGCAGACATATATCGCGCAGCCTCATTGCCCGATCCCGCAGGACACGCAGCAGGCGCGGATACACGTCGTGCGCCGTCTGACGCCCGCGGAGTGCGAACTGTTGATGTCGCTGCCTCGCGGGTGGACGGAATACGGCCACGACGGGAAACCAATGAGCGATTCCGCGCGCTATCAGATGTGCGGAAATTCCATCGTCGTGAACGTGCTGGCGTACATCATGCAGAATATCGCGGCGCGACTCGGCAAAGGCGAGAGCCATGTATAACGCGGGTTTGTGTTTTTCCTCTGGAAATTCTGTGTTTTTACATCTCGGCCGCCCTCTCCCGCCCCAGAGGGGCGGAAAAAACAAGCCACCGGCGATTGAGGGCAGGAATAGCGTTCTTAACGAACGCCCATAGCAGCTTACAGGCAAAGCCTGCAACGGTTATTAAACCGTTTGAATCGTTAATAAAAAACGCATAACGCGGGAAGGAGAGCTTATGGCAAAATCACCTATTGTATCGTTCGCCGTCTCCGAGAAGATGAAAGTCGAGCTTGACACCATCGCCGCCAAGCGGCATATCCCGGTCAGCGAGCTTATACGGGACTACATTGACAAGGGTATGAACATTGATAAAACGGTCTCAGACATCGACTTTATCCGCAGACAGATACGCGAAGAACTGGGCGTTATGCTGAAACCGCAAATCAACCGGCTTGCCAAGCTGCTTATGCGCATCGGCATTATGAGCATATCTCTTTGCTACTTCAACTCTAAACTCGTTCACATCTTCGCGCCGGTCAGAGACAGGACAAGCTACGAGGAACTGATGGCTGAGTGCAAGCACAACGCCGCCGCGTACCTGAACATGCGCGACGCCACGCTCGACGCGGCCTTCCGCGAGTTTGACGAGAACAATTCATGAAAGGGGGCTGAATATGGGCTATCAGGAATATTTGGTCACAGCGCGGGACGAAAAGGATTTTCGCGAGCTTATACGGCTGTGCGCCGAGGCGCGCGGCGCCGGGTTTTACGACGGCGCCGCCCCGCTGAAACCGCTTTCCGTCGCCTTCTTCAAAGAGGACGTTGGCCTGATCCCCGCTGGGACGACCGCGCTGTGGGCGGCAGGCGAGAGAACGGGGGATCCGGGCGCGGGTTTGCTGCCGCAGGGCGCGCCCATGCCGCCCGTGCGGGTCCTCCCTGCCGACAATGCGGAGGCGCTGGGGATGGACGGCAAATATATCTGCGGCATTGATTTCAGCGCCAAGACCGACAAAAGTGAGAATGAATACCTGACCCGTTACTCCTTGCGCGCGTACTGTGCGGAATTCTGTACTCCGCAGACGGCGTTTGCGGACACGGCCTTTGGGCGGGAGTTTATGCGGCGGCTTAACGCCGAGAGCTTCCGTTTTGCTCTTGATGAAAAGGGCGCGGGGATGATTTACGCCGGGCGCGGTGAGAGTGTGAGGGTGGACGCAAGCAGGGACATTTTCTACAAACCGGAACACAGAGCGCTCGCCCAGCGCATACGCGTCATCCGCGACGAGGTGGACGAGTACATGACGGCGTTTGCCGCCGCGCCGCCGCGCTTCCCGGGCGATGAAAAAAGCGTCGCACAAACGCGGACGCTGCTGATGTTTGGCAATACGGAATTCGCGGCGCGCCGGTCGTCGCGCTACGGCGTGGATTTTGTCACCTGGCGGCTCGACCGTAACGGCGAGCGCGAGATCGGGCATTACTTCGGAGACTACGCCGCCGCCAAAGAGGACTTTGTCATGCGCTGCGGCCTGATTGACCGGCGCAAGCTGTTCACCGAGACGGAGCTTCGCCTGATTCGCTCTGGCCTCGCGGAAATCGCCGACATCACGCCGGACAGAGGGTTTGCTGAGATGACCGCCATCCGCGCGCTGGTGGAGAAAATCGACGACGTTGTGATCCCGGAGATCTCCGAGCAGGAACAGCGCGCCGAGGATCAATGCTATGAGCCGGAGATTGACCTGTGAAGGTCGTTCCGCTCTCCCTCGCGGCGGCGTGAAAAACGGATGCAGTTTCCTCTACGGCGCCGCCGCGCGGGTAGCGCGGGCGATGGGTTATGCGAGGATCCTCACCTATGTGCTGGAAAGCGAGGAGGGCGTGAGCCTCCGCGCCTCTGGGTGGACGCTCGTCGGCGTCCGCGGCGGCGGAAGCTGGGACAGACCTAGCCGCAGGCGGGCGGACAACGCTCCGACATGCAAGAAGAAACTGTACCGCAAGGATCTATAGGGGGTGGCGCGTATTTCCACCGTAGTGTATAAGCTGCGGGTAGTCAGTCCGCGCTCGCGTGACGCGCCGCAGCGCAACCGCGCGCACATGGAGTATATCGGACGCAGGCCCGGCGTTGTGCTAAGCGAGGGGTCAAAGCACGGCCTTTTCGGGATCGTAGACGGCAAAAAAGCCGAGGAAGTCAAGAATTTGAGGGAACTGTCCCGCCATATCGAAACCAAGACCCGCGAGGGCGTCATTGCCTATCGCGTCGTGATCTCGCTGACAGAGGCCGACGCCCTGCGGCTCGGTTACGACTACGCGAAAAAGTGGCGGGAACTTGTGTGGGCGCGTCTGCCGGATATGTGCGAGAAGATCGGCATACCGATACAAAATCTCGAATATACCGCTGCCGTCCACCGTGACAAAAGACATCCCCATTGCCATATCCTCTTTTGGGACAAGGCGCAGGAAGTGAAAAAAAAGGCGTTCGTCGCGCCGAAGGTATCCAGCGCTATCCGCGCGGGGCTGATCAAATATGTATTCGACGAGGAAATGGCGGCGCTGCAAACCATGAAGAATGAAGCCCGCAAGGCGGCGTTGGCTAACGCAAACGGCTTTTTTGGCCGGTTCGCCGGCGCTTTCGCCGATATGACGCCGAAGGAGTACGCCGCGGCGGTGGAACGCCTCAACCGGGAGAGCGACCTTTCGGGCGCCTCCCTCATATACAGCCGTTTCAACACCGCCGATACGCGGGAGCTTGCCGCCAGGCTGCTGCGTCTGTGCGCTCTCGTGCCCAGGACCGGGCGGTTGAGTTTCAAGCTCATGCCCCCGGAGGTCAAGGACGGCATTCGCGCTTTTATTGAAAAGGTTTTGGAGAAAAACAACGACTGTGACCGGGAGTTCAAGAAGTACGTCCAGGCGGCCTCTGACCTGTGCAAATACTACACGGACAAGCCGGAGTCCCACGAAATGGCGGCAAAAGCCGCCTATGACGACATGACGGCCCGGCTCGCGGGCGCCGTCTTGCGAGCGGTCAAGAAAATAAATGGACAGGCGCGAGACAAAACAGGGGAGGAAAAGCGGGAAATATACCGGCGGCAGATGATCGAAGGCCTGATCACGGAACTTTTCGGCATCCTCTCCCGCGCCGCCCGCGCAGAGGAAAACAAGCTCGCCTACCACACAGGTGAACTGTCCAAACAGGCGAGAAAGGAGCTGGTCTTGAAACTGGAAAATTCCGGTAACTACGACTGGGAGCGATAACAATAACAAAATACACGGCCTCATTTCGGAACTTGAGGATTACGCGATGGAAATGGAGTGACTATGAACAAAACGAAAATGAAAATCATGTTGTTTATTTTTCTGTCGGCAATCGGGCTGGTCGCCGGCTTTTTCTTTGCCGGGTATGTCAACCTCCTGCTTACGGGCGGGAACATGAAGGGCATCGCCGCCCTGCGCCCCGCCGCCCTGCTTGACAGTTTCACGACCGACGAGCGCTACCGGCTGCTGACCCTCTGCGTCTCTTTCGTCACCGAGTCTGGGATCGCCGCGCTCATGCTGATGAGTCGCCGAGAGACTTTTGAGAGCGACACGTCGGCGGTGGCCGGCAGCATCAGCACCCCGGTCGCCGTCGGGCAGGGGCAGCACGGCACGGCGCGCTGGCTGAAACCAGCTGAGCGAGGGAAAGCGTTCGCGCTGTACCGTCTGGAACAAGCGGAGCCCATATTCGCCGCGCTCCTTGAAGCCGGGGCGCGGGACAGGAAGGAGATCGCCGGCCATGCCAAAAAACTTGCTGGCGTCGCCGCTTCGGGCATTGAGACAATGCCCGAAGCGCCTGACGAAAATCAATAAAGGCGCGCAAGGCGGTCTTGTCGTCGGTTACGGCAAACACGGGCGGACAGAACAGATCCATTACCTTTCCGGCGACGTTCACTCTCTCACCATCGGCGCGACCCGCAGCGGAAAATCTCGCTGCATCGTACTCCAGAGCATCGCCTATACCGCGCTTGCCGGTGAAAGCATGGTGGTGAACGACCCGAAAGGCGAACTGGCCGCCTACTGCGCGCCGTACTTGAGACGGCTTGATTATGAAGTGATATGTCTCGACTTCAAAAATCCCCTGAAATCCAGCCGCTACAACTTCCTCCAGCCGGTGATAGACGCGGTGAACCAGGGCGTGAGCGCCAAAGCCGTTGACCTCGTATGGGATATTACATCATCCCTCGTCCCCGCCGACGAAAAAGGGGAACGGATTTGGAACGACGGGCAGGCGTCGGTCGTCGCTGGCGCGATCATGTCGGTCGTGTTCGATAACCAAGAACAGCCGCAATACCAAAATCTCACCAATGTCTATCATTTTATCCTCAACATGTGCCGCGCCGAGGGCAGCGACATGCCAATCAACAAGTACATCACGGAAATCCCTGACAGCCATCCGGCAAAGGGGCTGTTCGGCATCGCACAGATCGCGCCATCCCGGACGCGGGGCAGCTTCTTCACAGCGGCGCTGACCACGCTTCGCCTGTTCACAGGCGAGAACATTTACAGCCAGACAGCCGCCAGCGATTTTGCGCTGGCCGACACGGGAAGCAAGCGGCGCGTCATCTTTATAATTTTGCCCGATGAAAAAGTGACATTCTACTCTCTCGCCTCTCTGTTCGTCTACCAGCATTATGTAGCGCTGACAGAGGCCGCCGACGAGCGCGGCGGCAGATTGAAAGTGCGCGTCAATTTCTTTCTTGACGAGTTTGGGAATTTCACGGAGATCCCGGCGTTCTCGAACCTTTTGACCGTGGGCGGCGGACGCGGCTGCCGCTTTAACCTGTTCGTGCAGTCCATCAGCCAAATCGAGCATAAGTATGGGCGGGAGCAGGCGCAGACCATTACTGACAACTGCCATTGCTGGATTTACCTCAAAACCGCTAATGTGGAAACCGCGACGCAAATCTCAAAGAAGCTCGGCCAGTACACCACATCCAGCTATTCCCGGTCAAGCTCTTACAATTCCTCCGCAGCGCCGGGGGGCAGCGTGAGCAATTCCATGAACCTGATCGCCCGGCCGCTTTTGACGGAGGATGAAATACTTCGCATTGAGCGGCCTTACGCCCTTGTGATGCTGACGGGTCAGTATCCGGCCGTGATGAAGCTGCCGGATTTATCGGAATGGCGCTTCAACCAGGCGCTGGGCATGGGCGACCCGGAGCATAACCGCAGACTGAGGGAGGTGCGGGAAAAGAAACGGGAAGCGCGGGCGCCCACAACCATTGAGCTTTGGGGCGTTTGGGACAAGTACCGCCCGAAGAAAAGCGCGTCCCCCTCCTGTGATGAACGCGGAGGCGCGGAGCTGGAACAGGAATATATTGAAGACGGGATGCTGCGGCTTCCCGCCAGAGTGTTTCCCGGCGCGGTCAGCGTGGCCGGCGCCGCGAAAGCCGGGCAAGAGATCGACGAGATGTTTACCCGGTTCAAACAGGCGAATAGATTTCGCCCGAAAGATCTGAGCGATAAAGAATGGAGGCTTGAAAACCTATGAAAACTCTTATCCGCAAAATCGGCGCGTTCTTATCCAGCGCGCTGGAGCGGCCCCTTGCCGCAGCGCTGTCTGTGTGGGCGTTTACACTGCCCGCTCCCGTGTTCGCGGGAGGCATCGGAGGCTCCAAGCTCGCCACCGGCACGGAAAAGCTCGTCAATGACGTGACCTCGTGGCTGCTGGTCGTCGCGCCCCTCGTGGCCGTCGTGGCGGTGATCTATTACCTGATCCGCAAGACGGTATCGGACGAAATTGACCACAAGAAATGGAACACGCGCATCTCCACCGCGATCATCTGCTGTATAGGCGTGGTACTCGCCTCGGTCATTATCAAGCTCATCGTCAGCTACTATCAGTGATCCATAAACGAACGGCGGCGGCGCCCGATTGTGAGGTGAGAATTTTTGGAATGGATATTGATAGGGCTGATCATTGCCGTCATCATGGGCTCGCAGTTCATCGTGGACGTCATGCTAAGCGGTCTGATCCCGATGGCATTTTACGCGGAAAACTATATGGCGACCGCCATCGGCGGCCACGTCATCGACTTCTCCGGCTTGTACGATTTGTTCTTTGGTTTCGGCGTGAGCCTCATTGTCCTCAAATTCCTAAAAAAGGGCTTTGATATTTACGTCGGCTGGAGCGACGGCGACCCGGATTTGGATCCCCTGGCTCTCGTGACGAACTTTTTGCGGGCTATGGTGGTCGCCCTCTGCTTCCCCATTCTGTATGACGCGCTGATCTCCGTCACCACGCAGCTGATTGACCAAACCGTCATGATGATCGACCAGCTCACAAACCAGCAGAGCGTGACGGACATGATCGTGAACACCATCAGCAACAGCATTTTCATGGCTCTGGCGGGACTGATCCTCGTCATTGTGTACCTGATGCTTTGGGTGCAGTTTATGATGAGGGGCATTGAAATGATGGTCATGCGCGTGGGTGTGCCCATAGCCTGCGCCGGCCTTATCGACAGCGACAAGGGGATTTTCGCGCCGTACATGAAAAAGTTCTTTATGAACGCCGCGACGGTGCTGATCCAGATCGCGCTTGTGAAATTGTCTCTGACCGTGATGATACTCGGCAACTGCTTCTACGCGCTGGCTATCGTATTTGTCGCCATGCGGACGCCCAAGTTCTTGCAGGAGTTCGTTTTGAGCGCCGGGGGCGCGGGGGCCGGCGTCGTCAACACCGTTTACCACACGTCCCGCCTGTATCAGATGGCGAGGGGCGCGTTGTCAAAGTGAGGAAGTGATGAATTGCCATATGTAGACGAGATTTCAAAGGCGGTGATCATCCTGATCCGTGCCGGACTCGCCTGCCGCGTCACGCTTTGCCTCATCGCTTTGATGACCGCCGAGGAAGAAGCGGCGCAGTATAAGAAGCGGATCCGCAACGCGGTGGTCTTTTACATTGCCGCAGAGCTGGCGTTTGTGATCAAGAACATCATTATATATTACTTTTCGTGAGGTGATCATTCTATATGGAACAAACAAGTCTGTATATTCCCGTGAACATCAAGACCCGGTTTGAGCTGTTCGAGGGTTACGGCATGGCTGAACTATTGCCAACCGTCGCCGCCGCTCTCGTGAGCGGCTTTTTCGCGTTTGTGATCCATGCCGCCTTTGGCGAGGCGATCCTGCCGGTTTTGATGGTGCTTGTCACTGTGGCGGCGTCGGTGATGGCCTTGGCGAAGGGTGAAAACAACATGAGCGTCGTCGATCAGAGCAAATGC
Source organism: Gracilibacteraceae bacterium (assembly GCA_031266805.1). Classification (GTDB taxonomy): domain Bacteria; phylum Bacillota; class Desulfitobacteriia; order Desulfitobacteriales; family Syntrophobotulaceae; genus JAIRRL01. Next base: position 16,554 of record JAISAH010000066.1, on the reverse strand, counting down.
GTCCTGCGCTTTATGCGGGAACAGCGCAAATATCCGTACCGCTACACAGGCGAATGGGGGGACGAAAATTGAGCTTGCTGGGTTTATTCAGCAATAAAAAGCAGGGAGATGCCGGCGCCGAGCGGCGGGCGCAGACCGCGGGGGAGTTTGTGAACGTCAAGGATGTTCGCGGTCCCGTCCTCTATGGCAAGGACTCTCTGCTGTTCGCGTTCCTGCGGATCCAGCCCATCAGTCTTGATCTCTTGTCTCCCCGCGAAAAAGAGAAGAAAATCAAGAGTTTTGCCGCCGAGTTCTCGGCGGAAAAGAAAGGCTTCAAGTTCTTTTCCATCTCCCGGCCGGTTGACATCTCCGGCATGTCGGCGCGTCTGGCCAGGCTGTTGACCGAGGCCACAGGCGCCGCGCAAAAAGATCTCTTGCACCATGAAATCCGGGAAATGAGCGCGTTCGCGCTGACCGGCGAGGTCACAGAGCGGCAGTTTTACATTATCCTGTGGGAACACGCTTCCGGCGACGGGGAGAAAGAACTGCTGCGCCGGGCGCGGGAACTTGAAACCCGTTTCTCCGGTTGTGAGATCACAGCGGAATTGTGCGGTCAAGGCACGGTGATCCGCTTGCTGAACCTGTTTGCCAACCCGAATTACGCTCACTTGGAAGATGAGGACGTGGCCCCGGCAATCCCTATGCTGGCGGCGAAAGGAGCAGGCCATGAAAACGGTTAAAGAAGCCGTGCCCATAAACAACGCGCTTCTGAATGCCATCACGCCGATGGGCGGGCTGGAATTTCAACGGGCAAAAATCGTCATAGGCGAGAATGTGGCAAAGGTCTATGCCATCACCAAATATCCGCAGAGCATTGACCCCGGCTGGCTGTCCAAAATATCCAACATCCCCCGCGCCGTCAGCTGCCAGATATTTGAACCTTGCGTGAGCGGGGCTTTGATTGAACACCTCTCCCGGAGCGTGACGCAGTACCGGGGGATTGCCGAAAGCACGCGGGACGCGCTTGCGCGGCAGCGGGCGGAAAAATCGGCGGACGACGCGGAACGCCTCATGCGCCAGATCGACCAGAACGGCGAAACTGTGGGCTATATGAGCAACCTCATCATGCCGGTGGCAAAGGACGAGGCGGCGCTGGAGAAAATCTGCCGAGGGATCGAGAGCGCCGTGGCCACTCTGCGCTGCCGGATCCGGGTCTTGGCCAATCTGCAAAAAGAGGCCTATCAGGCCGTCGCGCCTTATCACGTCATGCCGGAGGTGATCCGCGGCATCACCCGGCGCAATGTGCCGCTCAGCACGTTTATGGGCGGTATGCCGTTCGCCAGTTCCGGCTTTTCCGACCGGGACGGCTGCTACTTCGCCAAGGACGCGCAAGGCGGACTTGTGGTGATCGACCCGTGGCTGCGCGGCGGAGACCGCACCAATACCAACTTTGTGATCCTTGGCGTGGCCGGCGTGGGGAAGTCCACCGCCGCCAAGAGTTTTATCCTCTCCGAGTACATGAGCGGCACGAAAATTATCTGCGTTGACCCGGAACGGGAAATGAAAGACATGTGCCAGCGTCTGGGCGGCGACTGGATCAACTGCGGCGGCGGCGCGGGCGGACGCATTAACCCTTTGGAGCCGCGCCCCGCGCCGGCAGACGACGAGGACGAGAGCGAAAAGCTGTATTCCAACGAGGGTTCCGGCATGGGCGCGCTGGCTTTACACTTCAAAACCTTTGAAGTCTTTATGAAGCTGTATATGCCGGATTTGACGGAAATACAAAAAGCCCTGCTGAAACAGGCGCTGGAAGAACTGTATAAGGGCTTTGGGATCACATGGGACACGGATGTCACGGGCATGAAGCCTGATGCCTTCCCTACATTCGCCGATTTGTACGCTCTCTTGAAGCAGCGGCTTGAAATGTCTGGGGATAAGAAAAATCTGGAATATCTGACGATCGTCGCGCGCGAGCTTGCTGAGGGCAGCGATTCATTTCTATGGAACGGAGCCACGACGGTCAGCCCCAAGAGCCGGTTCATCTGCCTTGACACCTTTGATTTGCAAAGCATGTCCGACACCATCAAAAAGACGCAGTATTACAACATTCTGACCTGGGCGTGGGAGCAGATGAGCAAGGATCGGGGGGAAAAAGTCCTGCTGGTTTGCGACGAGGCCTATTTGCTGGTTGACCCGAACGTGCCGCAGAGCCTTATTTTTCTCCGCAACGTGGCGAAGCGCGCCCGCAAATACGAGGCGGGACTGGTGATCATCTCCCATTCGGTCGTGGATTTTCTTGATCCGGCTGTAAAGATGTATGGGCAGGCGCTCATGGACATACCGGCGTACAAGATCCTGATGGGCTGTGATGGAAAGAACCTTACCGAGACCGCCGAATTGTACAATCTCACCGAGGTGGAGCAGGATCATCTGTTCAACAAGAAGCGCGGCTACGCCCTGCTTTTCGCCGGGTCAAAGCGGATGCTGATACGCTTTGACATAGCGGACTACAAACTGCGCTACATGGGCAAGGGCGGCGGGCGGTAAAGTAGCCCTCCCTCCGATTCTGCGTCGGCGGAAGATCGCGTGTTACATGGTTTTGCGGGTATTGACCGTTGCCCGCCGCTTAAAAGTTTCAAAAAGTTTATGGAGGTGGTCACTATAGGCCCCGCGACCGTCAAACTGGCGGCGAAAGCCGCCGTTTCCGTTCTGACGGATGAAAACAAACGCGGCAAAGTCCTTGCAATGGCCGTAGCGCCGCTAGCGGCGTTCATCTTCATCGTCAGTCTGTTCTTTTATATTCTCACCATGCCGCTGCAACTGCTGGGGGACTTCTTTTTCGGCAATGATTACGACACTGTGCGCGGCGTCCGCATTGAACACGGCTATGACCAGTATATAGACCCCTCGGACGAGGACTGGATCGCCGAAAGCGGCGCGAACTATGAAGGCGCCCTTTTCGCGGACGGCAATACTTCCGTCGTGTATTACAGCCAGTTTGATTCCCGGTGGACAAACGAGCCCTACGGCAAGCAGGGTACAATCGGAAGCTCCGGCTGCGGCCCGGCCTCGCTGGCTATCGCGGTGTCCACTTTGTCCACTCAAACGGTCGATCCGGCGGCGATGGCGAACTGGGCTTATCATAACGGCTACAAATGCGAGGGCAACGGCAGCTACCACAGCCTGATCCCGGAAGGCGCGGCGCATTTCGGCCTGGCCGTGGAGGGCGCCGGGGCAGAAGATGGGCAAAAGCTCGCAGACGCCCTCGCTTCCGGCAAGTTGGTCGTCGCCATCATGTCCCAAGGGCATTTTACCAAAGGCGGCCACTTCATCGTGCTGCGCGGCGTGACCAGCGCCGGCAAAATCCTTGTGGCCGACCCCGCCAGCCGGTCCCGGAGCGAACAGGAGTGGGATTTGTCCATCATTCTCAGCGAGGCGCGCAAGGACGCCGGCGCTGGCGGCCCGTTTTGGATCCTCGGCCCCTCCCCTTGATTTGGATGGGGCTATCATATCATGTTGTATCAGGCAAGGAGTGAAAAAGCTATGAAAACTCGTTCCCCCGCGAGGATCGTGGAGTTATGCCTCTACATCCTCATTGTCGCCGCTGCCGTGATCTGGCTGCTGACGGGCGGCAAACTGTACGACCCGCCTGAAATAGCGCCGCGGGGACGTGTTCCCCAAGCAATGAGCGGCGGTATTTTTATGCCCGATTGCGCAGCTTATGGACCTCGCGGGCGAGATTGACGGCAAGGACATAGCGGACGGAGGTGATCAACGCTTGATAATCTATGTTTCCGAGCTTCGCCCCGATCTCCTGGACGAGATATGCGGCAAGCTCTTTATGATCGTGACGAAAATACGGCAATCCCACCTGAAAAAGCTGGTGATCGGCAGCGCGGCGGATTTCTCTCACGCCGGCCGCTTTGTCGTTGATCTCTCCGCGCTAAAGGACACGACTGGCGAGTTCATTGAAGCCATCGCGGCGTTCCGCGCCATGTACACCGATACCCGCGTGATCGTCGTCGCCGACCGGGAAACGCCCGGCAGCCTGCTGTTCGCCCGTTTGATTGAGATGGGCGTTTACGATATTGCGCGCGATCCCGGCGATGACGCGCTGAAAAAATGCCTGACGACGGGCATGACGCAAGAGGAAGCCAGAGCGGTTCTTATGCCTGATTCCCCCCTGCCGCCTCCGGGCAGAGGGGAGTCTTCCCCGGAACATGCGCCGCCTATGCCGGGACCGCCATGCGCCAATGAGAAGCTCACGGCCAACCGGGATTTCAAGAAGCATAAGCAGTTTGTGACGGTTGCCGTCTGCGGCGCCGAGCCGCATATCGGCGCGACCCATCACGCCTTGCTGGCGACAAAATTCCTCTGCGGCACAGGGTTTAAGGCGTGCTATTTGGAGGCCGGCGAGCGGCGCAACATCGTCTATCTCGCCCGCGCCTACGCCGTCAACGCCAATGAGCGCCGCCACTTGCTCCAGTTTGAGGGCGTGGACATGTATTTTGATTTCAAGCTGCCGGAGGTGGTGTCGGCGGGCTACGACTTCTTGATCTTCGATTTTGGGCGTTTTTCCGAGCTTGAATCCGCGTCGTTTCTGGCAAAAGATATAAAACTCGTGGTCGGCGGCGCGAAAGCGTGGGAAATGCCGGCCTACAGCTCTGTATTCGAGGCGGTGGCGGACTGCCGGAACGTGCAGTTCATTATGAATCACGCCCCGCCCGGCGAGCAGGCCGGCATCCGCTCTCTGATGGGCGGCTGCAAGACCCATTTCGCGGACTACGCGCCTTATCCATTCGCAACAGGCGCAAATCTCGGCATGTACAAAGAGATTTTCAGGGATTACCTGACGATCGAGCAGGTAAAACCGCCTGCGGAAACCAAACGGGCGGGCAAAAAAAGATTTTTCGGATTGAGGTGATGCCGCCGTGCGCGGATTTTATGAAGATTACCAGAAAGAAAAGCGGGGCGAGGAGCGGCAGCGGGACAGGCCCGCAGTGATATACGGCGGCGCGGGCGCGGCGGCCATAGGCTTTTTTCATAAGTTCTTGGCCGCCGTTTTGTATCTCGCGGCTACCGCCTTATCCAGCGTTGGTCTGACGACGCTTCTCAACAAGCCCCTGCGGGACATGTTGCTTGAGCTTGCCTGCAGGACATTTTTCGGGAACTGAGGGGATGAGAATTTGAAAATTGTATATATCGCGTCGCCTTACCATGCCGATACGCCGGCAGAAATGGAGGAAAACCGGCAGGCGGCGCTCAGCTATTGTGGGGAAGTCTACCGTCTGGGGCGGTTGAGCGGCCATAAGATCATACCCGTCACGCCAATCGGCCTGTTTCCTTACCTTGACGACGACAAGCCGGAGGAACGGCGACAGGCGCTCCGCATGGGTGCGGCTCTGCTGTCCAAATGCGACGAGCTATGGGTGGCGGGCAGTCATGTTTCCGAGGGTATGCGCGGTGAGATCCGCACCGCCGCGCGCTTGAGCAAGCCCATTTATTCCATGGGGGTAAAACAGGAGAAAATACAGGCCGCCATTGACGGTATGCGGCCTATGCTGGAGGAATCAGTCTGTTACAAGCACAGCGGCGAAAAAGACTTCACAAACCAGCTTCTTGTGCTGAAACACTCTAACCTGGCGCCTTGGGCGCAGGAGCCGGAAAACCAGCTCTGGATCGCCGACAGTGGTTTCGGTTGCAGTCCAAGCGCGAGCGGTCGCGCCGTCTATGCCACAAATCTGTTTGATGGCGAGAAAGCGCGGTGGAACCGTTCCGACTTCTGCGGCGTCGCCATAGAAAACCGCCTTCCCGAATGGGCGCGGGACAGGTTCGAGGAATACCAGCAAGCAAACAATAATGAGGAAAGCGAGGAAATTGAACCATGACACGCATAATCACAGGAGTGCTGACGCTCTTATTGATGGCGGCTATCATGTTGGGCGGAGGCGTGACGGCGCTCGCGGCGGATGCCGTGCCGCCGCGAGCGCCAAGCGCGGCGGAAACGCTGCATAGCGGCGCGCCGCCGTCTATGCCTGGCGCGGCGGCAACCGCCGCGCCGGAAACAACAGAAACGGCAGATATAACGCCTAACTATCCGCTGTCATTCACACTGGAGCTGTCGGCTGAACCCGCAGAGACATCAGGATCCGAGGCGGCAGACCCTCCGCTTTATCCGTCCGATGTGCAAGGCGCCCTAGAGAGCGGCGCTCGGCGGATCATCAAGACCTATGAACTCAGCGCGGAGGAATCGCCGGACGCCATACCCCGCAGCAACTTTGAGCTTGATGGTTGGCGGTATGAGCTTACCGACATTCTCAAAAAAGAAACTGCCGCCGCCGACACGCGGGAGCATACCGAGAACGTCACGGTCAGTACCGAGACAAAGGAGATGGCGGCGATCATTAAGTTGCTGGCGCCCACGCTGGATTTTAGCTCAGAGGATGGTTACGCCGGGACGCTGACGCTGGACATCGCCACCGTCAAGGTTGAGCAGGCGGGCACGAAAACATCAGGCTACACCATGAGCGCCACACGGGAATACCCGCATTTATCAGCGCCCGACACAGCCCTTATTCCCAAAACCATTGCCGAAGGCGGCAGGACGCTGACGCTGGCAAGCGTGGACTGGCGGACGCAAAATACGGAGACCATTGACTACGAGGCTCTGCCCGGAAGTTATACCGCTGTTGCGTCGTACACCGCCGCCGCGAGCAGAACCGTCGTCACCGGTTACGTCACCACAGCGGAGTATAAAGGCACAATCGCAAAGCTCATAGCCGGGAAAACAGTCTATACCGCGTATTTTGCCGGAACGCCGATAGCGCCGGAACGTGGACCGATGAATCCGGTCCCGGCAGCAGGAACGGCGGCGGGCGCGGGTTTGCTCGGCGGCGTAGTGTTTTTCTTCTTTCTCCGCAGAAACGTGAAAGTTCTGAGTCTCAAGGAGGGGAAATACATCCCCGTAGGCAAAACGCGGATAACGGCAAAAAGCCCCGTCGTCAACCTGACCCCGTTCGCGGACAAGGCCGTCACCGGTAGTTTCATTCTCATATTGGGCGCATTGACGGCAAAAGCCCTGTCCGGCAAAACCATCACAGTGAATTACGGCGACAGGAGCTTGCAGCATATTGTCGCTAGCGGCGGCGGCGAGTATCAGTTCGAGGTCGATTTTTAAGGGGGGCGGGGCGCATGGGCAATCAGATCATCTGCGGCGGCGCGACTCAAACCCTGCGGACGCTCCCCGATGAGAGCGTAAGCTGCTGCGTCACATCCCCGCCCTACTATGGACTCCGGGATTATGGTGTGAAGGGCCAGATAGGACTGGAGCAGACCCTGGACAGGTATATCACCCGATTGACAGAGGTGTTCCGCGAAGTCGGGCGCGTTCTCGCTCGCGACGGCACGCTCTGGATAGTCATTGCCGATTCCTACGCCGAAAAACAGCTGCTTGGCGTGCCGTGGCGGCTGGCGTTCGCCCTGCGTGACGACGGCTGGTATCTGCGGAGCGCGATCATCTGGCACAAGCCCAACGCGCTCCCCGAAAGCTGCCGTGACCGCCCGACGCGCTCTTATGAGCATATCTTCCTGCTATCCAAGTCGCCGCAGTATTATTACGACAGGCAGGCGGTGGCAAAGCCCGTAGCGGCGGGGACCCACGCGCGCATGAAACGCGCCGTGTCGAATGATCACAAATACGCCGCCGCCGTGCCCGGTCAGAGGGCTCAGACATTGAGCAAGCCCCGTCCTAGCCGCGCCGGAAGGGAAGTAAAACTGGCTGACACGCGCAACCTCCGAGACCTGTGGACATGCAGCGCAAAAAGTTATCGCGGCGCGCATTTTGCTGCCTACCCGGTGGAATTGATCACTCCTTGCGTCCTCGCGGGCTGCCCTCCGGGCGGCGTTGTCTTAGATCCGTTTTTTGGATCTGGCACGACCGGCGAGGCCGCGCTGAAACTCGGCAGGCGGTATATAGGCATTGACCTCAACCCCGGCTACTGCCGTCTTGCCGAAGAACGCTTGAAAGGAGTGATCTCTGGCATTTAAGCGCCGCCGCAAATTCATATTACTGGCATACACATTTGCATATATTTTGCATACATCATATGAAGGAAGTGAAAACTCTATGCGAAAACTGTTTATCGCGATTCTGACGCTTGTCCTGTGTGCAGGCGTGGCCGCTCCCGCGCCGGCCGCCGATCACACGTTCGGCTCCGGCCCGGACAGCGGTTTGATTTTCGGGAAACCTACCGGCACGGACAAGCCGCTTTCCCCCGCCTTCATGAGCGAAAACATCCGGCGGGACAAGGATAACGCCGCGCTACCGCCGCCGTATTTCTACGGAAGCGGCGAGATCCCCACAGACCCGTCCAGCCTCTATCACGACAATACGCCGGCCGGCGCGGGCGACGGCTACAATGGAATGGGCGGCGCGTCCTCCGCAACTCCCGACCTACCGGGCGGCTTCCTGCCGAGTACCTCCGTCGCGGCGGGCGCCCAGCCAATGTTTTATTCTGACGGTTCTATCGGCATGATCTATGTCGCCCGGACGAGAGAAACCATCAAAATATATGAGGGCGAGGATTTAGCCAACCTTCAAAAGGGTGCGGGACATTTCTCATCCACCTCGGCATGGAACGGCAATGTCGGGCTTTGCGGCCATAACCGCGGAAGCTGGCCGTATTTCAGTTTTGTCAAGGACTTGCAGATCGGCGACAGGATCACCTACACCACGCTTTACGGAACGCGAACCTATGAAGTGTACAGCAAGGAGCAGATCAGCGAGACCGATTATTCCAAGCTGGGCCAGACGACGAATAACGTCCTCACCCTCATCACCTGTGTCATAAGCGCCCCAGAACTCCGCTGGGCGCTGCAATGCCGCGAAATCGTCTGATCCCAAAAGCCCGCAAAACGGCTCCGTTACTGGATTTTTTTCATTTTAGGGATTGGCGCCGCCCCGGATACTTGGTACAATATCAGCGGGGGAAAATCTCAAAATCCGTGTCAATGCTATATCGGAGGGGATATTGACTATGAAAAAACTGAATAAAACAGGCGGCGTCCAATTCATTCTTGGCGTGATTATCGGGGCGGTGTTCTTTGGCGGGGCGGCGGCTTACGCGGCGGCCGGCGTCATAGCGCAGCCTATGGCGGTGGCCGCCGTGATCGACGGCCGGACGGCCAGCCTGAAAGGCTACGTCATTGAAGGCAGTCACTACTTCCAGCTCCGCGACACGTCAGCCGCGCTCAAAGCGAGCGGCAAGGATTTCAGCGCCGTGTGGGATGACGCAAACAGCCGCGTAGTCATCGACACGACGCGCGGCTATGACGGGGGCGAGCAAGCGCCGCAAGCGGTGCAGCCAATCGCAATTCCTACGCCCGCGCCCCTGACGGGCGGCTACGGCTTCGCGTTCAGTCCCCTGAAAACGGGCGACATTGTGAATGTCTCGCCCGTGGCGACCTCAAAAGGCAGCGTCGGCGGCGACTACAAAATCCTGCGCGGTCCGGAGGACAGGCCCTGGAAAACAGCGGACGGCACTCTCTGGCCGAATGTGCCGCTCCCCGCCTGGCAGAGCGAATGGGACAGCTATCCCCGCCTGACATTCCCGGGTCAGCCGCCCGTCCGTTTTACCGGCGAGACGTACGGCTTTCCCTACGACACGCTCATGGTGTTCAATCCCTACGAGGTTGAGCGCATGGCGCGAACGATTTACAAATACGCCAGACAGAATCCGCTCTTATGGAAAAACCACGATCCGTCCACCAATATCCCGAATTTCACCATCAGCGTTGAAATCACGGACGACATGGGACCGCACACATTCTATCCGTGGCGAGATTGGGAAATTGAGAAGTTCGTAAAATCAACGGGTGGCGGCACAGTAATCCGCATTTACGCCTACGACAGCTACAACAACGGCAAATTTCTGGACACTGAATATTTCATGAAATGACAAGGACCGGCAACTGAACAGATCCATTGTTTGAGGACATGGGTTACTCCGTGTCCTTTTTCTTTTGCCATAAAATTGAAAAGGAGATTTTATCCCATGAAAAAAGCGTTGATCATTTTGCTTGCGCTTATCGCCCTGCTGGGCGCGGTCAGTCCCGCGACGGCGGCTCCCACCGAGGAAGAAGCGATGGCCGAGGCCCGCATTTATTCCCTTGGGGAAGCGCTCAACTACCTGCTCTATGAGGGCGTTCCCAAAACCGTGTTCTTCGTCGGCTACACCGGGCGCCTGCTCACCGGCGAATCATTTGAATTCCCGGCCTACTGCCTAAACCCGCAAAAACCGGGGCCGAGCGAAACGAGTCCCTACAGCGTGGATACCAAAGATTATATCAGTAACCCGAAAATATGGGGCATAGTTTCAAACGGCTATCCCTACAAAACCATCGGCGAACTCGGCGTCCACACCCGCGAGCAGGCGTATTACGCCACCAAAATGGCGCTCTGGACCTACATTTACGGCTGGAACGTGAACAGCTGGACGGCGGCAGGCGGCGAGCAGGCGGTTACGCTGGCCGCGATGAAACAAATTTATGCGGCGGGCATAGCCGTCACCTCAATCCCGCAGACCATGCTTTCAGTCGCGCCGAGCGCAGCGAAAATGGAGCAAGACGCGCTGAGTCCTGGCTACGTCTCGCAGACCTACACCGTCACGGCCAACATGGAAATCCGCAACTTCGAAGTTTTCCTTGAGGGCGATGTCCCTGGCGGCACAAAAGTTACAGACCCCGCAGGCAATCCAAAGACAGTATTCGCAACCGGCGAACAATTTAAGGTGATCGTTCCGGCTGACCAAATCGCGGATAGAACAGGTAATTTTGTTGTCACGGTCAAAGGGCAGCTGCGTACCAACGCCGTTATTTACGGTTTGTCCTATGACAGCGCCTTGCAGGACTTCGCTGTGACCCGCGATCCGTTCGACTTTCAAAACGCTACGACGACCGCGCTTTACTCCTCGCAAAACACCTTCCTTGAGATCGTCAAACTGGCCGCAGGCACGAACTCACCGCTCGCGGGCGCTGTATTCAAGGTGACGGATGAGGGCGGCGGCGTGGTTGGAGTGTTCACTGCGGATAGCAGCGGGCGCGTTGTTGTCCCGCTGACGAAAACCGGCGTGTTTCAAGTTGAGGAACTGACCCCGCCGACCGGGTTCGTATTAGACGTGATATCTCACAAGGACGTGACCGTCAAGTGGGAGCAGACGGCCACTGTTACATTCACCAACGAAAAAGAGCCGTCGCTCTCCGTGCGCAAAATCGACGCGGAAACCGGTGTGGGCGTGGAAGGCGCCGTCATCCGCGTCGCCAAAGAAGGCGGCATGAATTTTACGGACGTGACGACCGGCGCGGGCGGCTGGGCATACCTCTCCCTCCCTCCTGGCGTGTATACCGCGACGGAAATATCCGTGCCGGAGCCTTATGCGCTTGATTCCGCGCCGCAAACCATCAGTTTAGAAGCGGGCAAAAGCGCGTCCATCGTCCTGGAAAACAGCAAGAAGCCTGGCCTGATCATCTGGAAATATGACGAGGACACCGGTCTGCCGCTGGCGGGCGCGGAGTTTTCGGTGGCGAAAAAGGGCGGCAGTATCTTGTACGAGGGCATCACCGGTCCGAGCGGCATGATCCACCTTGAGAACCTTGACCTAAGCGAGTGGTATACCGTTACGGAACTGGCCGCGCCGAAGGGCTATCTCAAAACCTGGGAATCCAAGGACGTTTACCTTGAACCCGGCAAAACGGTCGAAATCAAATTCGATAACCGGTTGCGTCCGGCGCTCCGAATTATGAAGCTTGACAGTCAAACGGGTGAGCCGCTGGCCGGAGCGAAGTTCAAAGTGCAAAAGACCGAGGACGCTACAGTCAGCGAATATGTCACGGGGCCGGACGGGATTGTCATGATATACGATCTTGACGAAGCGGTGTACTCCGTCTGGGAGTACGAGGCTCCGGACGGCTATCTGCTGGACCCGCAGCATAAGGATATAAAGCTCGAATGGGGAAAAACTAAAACGCTGATTTTCACCAACAAAGCAAAGCCCGCGCTGGAAATCCTCAAAATCGACGAGGAAACCAAAGCGCCGCTGGCGGGAGCCAAGTTCCGCGTTTGGGCTGCTGAGGGCGGCACGGTTTCCGAGTACGTCACAGGGGCAGACGGGCGCATACTCATCACGGGGCTTGAGGACAAAATCTACTCAGCTGAGGAATATGCCGCGCCGGCCGGTTATCTGCTTGATCCGCAGCGAAAGGACATCAAACTCGAATGGGGAGAAACAAAAACCCTTGTTTTCACCAACAAGGCCAGGCCTAAGCTGCGGATCCTCAAAATCGACGCCGCGACTGGAGAGCCGCTGCCAAATGCGGAGTTTCGTGTGACGAAAGCGGAGGATGCCACAGTTTCCGAGTATATCACCGATTTGTCGGGCGAAATCCTGATTGAGAATCTCGACGAAGCGGTGTACCGCGCCGAGGAATTTATGCCGCCTGAGGGCTGGCTCCTTTACACCGAAAGCAAGGAAATTCAGCTTGAATGGGGCAAAACTAAAACCCTTAAGTTCGATAACATCAGAAAACCCGTGGCGATATTTCTGAAAACCAACGCCTTAACAGGCGAAGGCATACCCGGCGCGACATTCAAAGTGGAATATGAGCAGCCGGGCGGCGGACTGAAAAACCTCGGCAGCTACAAGACGGGAACGGACGGGCGCATAATCATACCCAAAGCGGAGCCGGGGTGGCTTATATTCACGGAAACTTTGCCGGCTCCCGGTTTTTCACTCCCGAAGAATCCCGTGACCCGCATGTATTTCAGCGCAGGCGATAACGCCTATCTGCCGGAATTTGAGCGTTACTACACCGGCGCGGACAGCGCAGAGGCTGCGCAGAGCGCGGCGGACTCTGGCGTGGTTTCCGCGAGTGCTTTCGCGGCACAGGCCGCCGAACACTCCGGCAGCGAGTATTATGCCCAGGGCGAGGGCTTTAACTGGCCGCTCAACAGCATAGTCATCAAGAAAACTCACGCTATAACGGGCGAATTGCTCGCGGGCGCGGTCTTTGAGCTTTATCGCGCCGATGAGCAAGTGTCCGGCGTGCCCGGCACGGCCATAGGGCGCTACACCACGGATAACAGCGGCGTCATCGTGATCACGGGCCTCGGGCCGGGATTTTATGTCTGCAAAGAAGTACAGGCTCCCGCTAATTTCCTGATCAGTGAAAACTCACAGCAAAACGGCTTCCTCAAAGCGGATGGAACGACGGTACTCGAATTTTCCTTTGCCAATTATCCCTACGGATCTCTGCTGATCTCCAAGACGGACGCGCTGACGGGTAAGCCTTTGGCCGGAGCGCGTTTCAAGGTCGTTGACGGCACAGGCGCGGTGATCGGTAATACAAACGGCGAGTATGTCACGGACAGCCGAGGAGAAATCCTGATACCGAACGTAAAACCTGGCGCGGCGGTCGTAACAGAATTGCAGGCTCCCGCCAATTACGCTATTGATACTGCGCCACAGACAGTTCAAATCGGCACGGACGGCAAGATCTACAAGGTGTCGTTTGAGGATTATCCCTACGGCGCGATCATCATCCGCAAGATGGATCACGCGACCCACGAGCCGCTTGGCGGGGTGGAATTTAAGGTGACGGCCTTCGATGGGAGCGTGATCGGAAGCGCGGGCGGCGTTTTTACCACAGACGCGCAGGGAATCATCACCATCCCAAACCTGCCCAAAAGCAGCTATGTCGTCACCGAAACCAAAACACTGCCGACGCATATCTTGGAAAATCAGACGCGGACAGTGGCGGTGGACTACGGGCAGACCTACACCATCGACTTCTACAACAAGGCCAAAAGCGGCGTTCAGATCATCAAGATTGACGCCGCGAGCAAACAGCCGCTCAAAGGCGCGGAGTTTACCGTGTACAGGCAAAACGGGGAAATCGTCGGCCATTACGAGACGAATGGCGATGGCGTGATCATCCTGGATAAGCTCTCCCCCGGCTGGTTTAAAGCGGCCGAGACCAAGGCGCCGGACGGATGGCTTTTGGACGATACGCCGCAGGATTTTGAGGTGACGGATAATCAGTTCATCAAGCTGGTTTTCGAGAACAAACAGCTATCCTCTCTGCAGATCCGCAAGGTGAGCGAGACGGACGGGACGCCGCTGGCGGGCGCTGTCTTTGAGGTCAGGAAGCAAAGCGGCGAGTATGTGGGCGAATACACCACCGACGCCGGCGGCGCGATCAGCATACCAAGCGTCAGTCCCGGATGGCTGGTGATTTCCGAGAAAAAGGCCCCAGCAGGATTCATTCTCAGCGCGGCGGTGAGGACCGTAGAGGTGAAACCCATTGTACCCACCGTGGTGACGTTCACGAACCGCCCGCTTTCCGGCATAGAAATTCTGAAACTGGACGCCTTCACCAAAGCCCCGCTTTCCGGCGCGACGTTCACGGTGGAGCGCGACACAGGGGAGAAAATCGGGACGTACAAGACCGACAGCGCGGGAAAAATCCTTGTTTCCGGCCTGCCGGAAGGCACGTTTATAGTGTCAGAGACCATCAGCCCAGATGGGTATGCCTTGGACGAGGCCCCGAAAACAGTGGTCGTGAAGTCCGGCAAGCTGACAGCAGTGGAATTTCTGAACAAGCCTCTTTCCGGCCTCAAGATCATCAAGCTGGATAGCGTGACTCGTGAGCCTATCGAGGGCGCGGAATTCGAGATCGCGGGGATGAGCGGCGAGAAGGTGACGGGCGAATTGGGCGGCAATACTTTCACGACTGACAAAACCGGGCAAATATATATCCCCAATCTCGTGGACGGCTATTACACCGTAACGGAAACCCGCCAACAGGAGGGCTATCTGCTTGACGCCGAGCCAAAAACCGTGCGGATCGAGAGCGGAGTGCCCACTGTGCTTGAAATTCTTAACACGCCCATGAGCGGACTACTCATCGTTAAGACCGACGAGCGCACGGGCGATCCTCTTGAGGGCGTGGTTTTTGACGTGACGAGAGCGGACGGGCAGCGCGTCGCCGGGAATATTTTGGACGGCAATCAGCCTGATACCGAAGCTAACAGCCCAAACCGCACGACTACGCCGAATGGGGACGTCGCGGGCAGCTACACCACGGACGCGCAAGGCAGGATCCTCATAAACTCCCTCCCGGCCGGCGAGTACAATGTTGTTGAGCGCAAGGCTTTGAGCGGCTATGAGCTTGATACGAGCGTTCACAGCGTCACCGTCACGCCGGGCCAATTATCCGCGCGTGAGCTCACCAACACGCCAAAGGCCGGGCTGCGGCTTGTAAAAATCGACAGTATTACAAAGAAAGGCATTTACAATGTCGAGTTTATGATTTTTGACAGCGACAACAAAGTTGTAGGAACGTATTACACCGATAACAATGGTGTTATTGACTTCACGGATGATCTGACAGCGGGGCGCTATACAATTCGCGAAACCCGCGCAGCGGCGGGTTACTACCGTGATGATACGCCGAGAACGGCGGAGTTCACGCCCGGAAAAGTGACGGAGATCCGCTGGGAGAACACCCCCGAAATGGGGCAAGTGCAGATAACCAAACTGAGCGGCGACGATAACGAAGTAAACGGGCTTCCTGCCGGGACGCCGCTCTCCGGGGCGATCTTTGAGTGCTACGACTATAAAACAGGAACTCTCATTGACCGCTTTGTGTCGGGCAGCGACGGCAGAGCAATATCAAAACCGCTGCCGCTCGGACGCTATCTCGTAAAAGAGGTTCAAAGTCCGTCGTATTACAAACTGTCCGACAAGACGCTCGACATTGAGATTGAGTTTGCCACTCAGATCATCAAGACAGAGTACCTCAATTATTCGGCCAACACGGGCGCGTATATCAAGAAAACAGGCCCCGCCGAGTGTATGCCCGGCGATACGATAAGCTACGTCATCAGGGAAGTGAGGAACACGTCCACAGTGCCGCTCACGGATTTTTACTGGAGAGATACCCTGCCCACCGACGCCGTGCGACTGACTCGAATCGTCACGGGAACTTACAACCAAGCCTTGAAATACAAGGTGATGATTACCACAAACAAAGGCGATTCGAGAGTTATAGCGGATAATTTATCAACAACGAAAAACAATGTGATTGACTGCTCAAATGCGAGTCTGGGGCTTTACTCGGACGAGTACGTGACTTCGTTCACATTGCTGTTCGGAACCGTCAAGGCGGGCTTCGCGCAAGTTGAGCAACCTCGGATTTTCGTCAAGGTATTGGCTTCTTTGCCGAACGGTTACGAGTTCGCAAACAAATCCGACGCGGGCGGCAAATACGGGCAAGAATGGGTTTTGTCGAATAGCACAACGCTTTGCACGGTGTTCAAGAAGCCCGAAAAACTCCCGCGCACGGGATATTGACAGAGGTTGACACATGGACACGAAAACGATTTTAAGCATTGCCCTTGTCCTTTTTGTATTGGGCGCGGGCGTGTGGTTGTTTCTGCGGAGCAAGCGGAAATAGCGGACAGGTACGCGGGCGGCGGGAGCGATTCCGCCGCCCTTTTACATAGGCGGCGGCTTGCCCGCC
>JAISAH010000099.1 GCA_031266805.1 Gracilibacteraceae bacterium | reverse complement strand
TTTATTCTTATCACCTACTATTTTTATCTACACCCGAATCGTCACCCGATCCACGATGTGCTGAAGCTCCTCCAAGCGATGAGAGATGTACACGATACCGCAGCCCTCCTCCCGCAACCTACGCATCAGCCGGAACAACTCGATTATCTCGGAGGCGGTCAGAGCCGAGGTCGGCTCATCCATGACGAGCACCTTGCTGTTTGTGGACAATGCCTTGGCGATCTCCACCATCTGCTGCTTGGAAACCGGCAGGGCGCCGACAATGGTTTCCGGATCGATGTTCATCTTGAAATTATCCAAAATCCGGCGTGTTTCGGCGTTCATGCGGCGATTGTCCAACATACCGGCCTTCTTCAGCTCTCGCCCAAGGAAGATGTTCTCCGCCACCGAAAGATGCGTGCACATATTAAGCTCTTGGTGGATAATGGAAACGCCCATGTCCTGAGCTCTCTTAGGGTTCAGATTTTCAACGGTCTTGCCCAGTATGCGCGCGGTTCCCGCGTCCTTGGAGTAAATGCCGCCGAGAATCTTCATCAGCGTGGACTTCCCGGCGCCGTTTTCTCCCAAAAGGGCGTGAATTTCGCCTGCTCTCAGCGTGAATTCGGCCTCGCTGAGCGCCCTGACACCGCCGAAAGACTTGCTTATGCCTTCCATTTCCACAATGCTTTGCTTCTCGGTCATATTCAGTCACCGTCACTTTCGGATTGCTTGACCGCGTCGGAAAACATAAAAGGTTGTTCAAGGTATTTTTCCGCCATGAGGTTGGTGCAGGAGAGTATCTTGGCATTGTCCGGTATCTGAGAAGGCAGGATGGCGATGGAACGCTCGCCGCTCGCGGCGATGCGGCGGTTAACTTCCTGCTCCACGGTCGCCAGCAGCAGAGCGGGGCGATAAAGCACTTGTTCGCCGGCGAATACGACGGCCTGTATGTTCAGCACATTGCTTGCGTTTACGATGAGCAGGGCCAAGTATTGCGCCTCGTTGTTCAGGGCTTGCAGCGCCAAGGCTTCTCCGTCGCAGGCCGCGTCCACGATGGCCCGCCAACTGTCCAAGGAGGGGTCCGTCTTCTTGGCCGCTTCCGCGATGCGCGGAATGGCGGCGTACATCTCGACGCAGCCGTTGTTGCCGCAGACGCAGCGCGGCCCGTTCATATCTATGCTGGTGTGCCCGAAGCCGTTGCCGAAGCCGGCGGAACCGATGTACAGGCGCCCGTCCAGGATAAGAGCCGCGCCCACGCCGGTGTCGACCAAAAGTTCCATGAAGCGATCGTATTTGCCGTTCAGCCCATACCAACGCTCTGCCATAGCCAAGGCGTTGGCGTCGTTTTCCAGCACCACGTCGCAGTGAAACCGGTCGCTCAGCAGGGAGGACACGGGGCAATTCCACATCAGATCGAAGGAAGGCGGCTTGAGTATCGTACCGCTTTCGGTGTTCAGCGGCCCGGGCGACGCGACGCCTATGCCCAAAAACCGCCCGGCGGGTTTGCGGGCTTCCAGCATTTGTTCCAAGCAGAGGGAAATTCGATGTATGGCATCCGGTCCGCTGCAGCATTCCGAGATGGGGATGTGCCGGGAATCGAGCACGTTGCCGGAAAAATCGGCAAGCCCCGCCTTGATGCTGTCCCTGCCCAGATTGATGCCGCCGATATGGCAGAAATCCTTGTTCCAAAACAGGGCCTTTGAGCTGTACTGCCCTTGATAGTGGAGAGGACCCTCCCGGATTACGCCCGCGAAAATCAGATTCTCCGCGATGACGCCGGTGGCGGCTCGCGTTAAGCCCATCTCCCTGCCCATCTGAGCGCGGGTCATGGGTTTGAAGCGCAAGGCGTTGATAAAGCGCCGATAGTTTCTTTCCTTCATACGGGCCGCGTTCAAACCATGTGTTTCCATGTTTCACTCCTCAAAGATATGACAAGGATATGACAAGCGCCCTATTGCTGTCAATTGTAAACCCCTCGTCAAATTATGTCAAGTCAATTTACAAAATTATTTTGAAATGTCCTTGCTTGGGTTATTTTTGTCAAATTAATTGACAAATCATTTGACAAACTCTTTTTTTTGATATAGTTATCTCAACGGGTACGAATTTTTGGGAGGTAAATTTTTATGAAACGCTCACAGATCAACGCCGCGATTCGGCGTATGGAGGAATTGCTGTCCAAATATTCGTTTGCGTTGCCGCCCTTCTGCAAATGGACCCCTGAGGATTGGAAAAGCAAGGGGCATGAATACGACGAGATACGCGCCGCTATGTTGGGTTGGGATATCACGGATTATGGAGAGGGAAGGTTCGATAAGCTCGGCTTCACTCTGGTCACCCTTCGCAACGGTCTTTCCGGCAGCGAGAGGTATAATAAGCCATATGCGGAAAAGCTGCTTATGGTAGAGGACGGGCAGTATTCGCCCATGCACTTTCATTGGAATAAAATGGAAGATATTATCAACCGAGGCGGCGGCACCGTGCTGATACGGGTTTACAACGCCGCTCCCGAAAGCGGCTTCGCGGACAGCCTCGTGAAGGTGCTGTCCGACGGGCGGGAATATTTTGTGGCGCCCGGCTCTCAAGTTCGGCTTTCCCCCGGTGAGAGCATCAGCATCTACCCGCGTCTCTACCACGATTTTGAGGTGGAGGCGGACTCCGGCGCCGTGCTGCTCGGCGAGGTTTCCATGTGCAACGACGATAAAAACGACAACAGCTTTTATGAAAATCTCGGTCGCTTCCCCACCATAGAGGAAGACGAGGCGCCATACCGCTTGCTCTGCACCGAGTATCCGCAAGCCCGATGAGTCGGCGCGCCGCAACCTCGGTCACTGCGGCCGCTTGGGATATTGCCTTTGGCTCGCTTAAGCTGCGGGTTTCGGAGCTCGGCGCCGAGATGCTCAGCCTACGCTTCGCCGGCAAAGAGCTTCTCTGGCAGGGCGACGAAGCCTTTTGGCGGGACCGGGCGCCGAACCTCTTCCCATACATAGGCCGCCTGAGCCGCGGAATGTACACATATAAGGGCAAGACTTACCGCCTTGACATCCACGGCTTCGCGAAGGACAGTCTTATGACGCCGATCCGGCGTGAAGAAAGCAGTATCTGTTTCCGGTTCGAATCGGACGCCGAAAGCCTGTCCGGCTATCCTTTCCCTTTCGTTTACAATGTTTGCTACGGGCTGTCGGAGGGACGGCTCAGCGTTCGCTATCTGGTGGAAAACACAGGGGAGAGCGCGATGTATTTCGGCATCGGCGGTCATCCGGGCTTCGGGCTTCCGATGGATAAGGGTTTGATTTTCGAGGATTATTACTTGGAATTTTCAGAGTCCTGCTTCCCGAGACGGATACTGTTTTCCGATGAGCGCTTCGTCTTGGGTACGGAGGAATTTCCCTTGGCGCGGGGTCGGCGCCTGCCTCTCGATCACCGGCTCTTTGACCGTGACGCCATAGTGCTGAAGTCCGGCTCCGGTGCGGTGGCGCTGCAAAGCGACAAGGGTTCGCTCTGGCTCGAACTGGATTATTCCGGCTTTCCCTACTTGGGTATATGGCACACGCCGGGCGCGGACGCGCCCTTCGTCTGCCTTGAGCCTTGGAGCTCTCTGCCGTCGAGGCAGGGGCTGATTGAAGAAATCACAGAGCAGCCGGGTCTCGTTGCGCTGCGAAAAGGAGAGATGTATGAAAACGAATGGCACATCACGATCACCGCGGGATAAGGCGATCCCAACGGGATGCTCGCCGGCCGGCGCAGGGATTTCAGGCAAAGCTTACGACTTGGTCGCCTTGGGTGAAGCCCTCATAGATTTCACAGAAGCAGGGACGAGCGAAAACGGACGCCGCCTATTCGAGCAGAATCCCGGCGGCGCCCCGGCCAACGTGCTGAGCGCGGTATCCAAGTTGGGGGGCAAAACGGCCTTCATAGGCAAGGTCGGCGACGATATGCACGGGCGCTTCCTGAAGACCGCCCTGCAAGATGCCGGCATCTGTACGGGCGGCATGATTATGGCCGACGACGTGTTCACCACTCTGGCCTTCGTGGCGCTGACAGGCGGAGAGCGCGAATTTTCCTTCGCCAGAAAGCCCGGCGCAGATACCTGTCTCACCGAGTCCGAAACGGATGCCGGCCTTTTGGAAAATTGTGCGATCTTCCATTTCGGCTCACTGTCTTTGACCGATGAACCGGCACGCTCCGCCACCTACGCGGCGATAAGGCGGGCAAAAGCCGCCGGCGCCCTCATCTCCTACGATCCCAACTACCGAGCCGGCCTCTGGCCGGGTCCTGCCGAAGCCGCCCGGCGCATATGTGAGCCCTTGGCGGAGACGGATATGCTGAAGATTTCGGACGAAGAAGCCGAGATGCTGATCGGCATATCGGATCCCGCGGACGCCGCTTCGGCGCTGTGCCGCGAAGGCGTCCGTATGACGGTTGTGACCCTTGGCAAGCATGGCGCTCTCGTATGCGCCGGAGGACGTTGCCACAAAATCCCCGGCTTTGAAATACAGGCCGTAGACTCCACCGGCGCGGGCGACGCCTTCTGGGGAGGCTTCTTATACCGGTTCTTGCTCGCGGAAAAGGCGGACCGATTCGAACCGGACGCCGCCGCCGATTTCGCCCGTTTCGGCAACGCGGTCGCCGCGATCTGCGTTTCAAGGCGGGGCGGTATACCCGCCATGCCCTCGCTTCGAGAGGCGGAGGCCCTTATTCGCTGTCCGGAACAGGGCGGCACATAGGCTCGACGGACGCGCCGAGTATCGTCGCGTTCTCAACGCGAATGAAGCGATACCGCAGGCCTTTTTGACATATTTTGCCAAACTTGACGGACGGCGGGATCCGTACTATAATGTGATTTGGCGGTCACGCGTCTTAAGGGTCGTCGCCGCCGGTTTTTTATATGCGCGCACATAGCTCAGTTGGATAGAGCATCTGCCTTCTAAGCAGAGGGTCTGGGGTTCGAATCCCTATGTGCGCGCCAATAAAATCAAGGCTTTCAGCGTTTTGCCGAAAGCCTTTTCCATTGTTTTGATGTTTATTTGATGTTTGTTTTCATCTGCTGCTTTCGGTTCGGGGCGTATCAACTCTCCACTCGTCCCCTCTCCCCTCCGCCCTCCGCCCTCCACTCTCCTCTCTCAACTCTCCTCTCTCAACTCTCAACTCCCCACTCTCCACGTCGTGTTGACGAGCTTCGCGAAAAAATGTATAATAGCCCTGTAGCGACCGCCTGGGCGTCGCTTTGTTTGAACTTGTCTCGCATAAAGACCATATCTAAAAAGGAGCGCGGCTACGGTGACTCCCCTCGCTATCCTGAAACAATACTTCGGCTATGACGCGTTCCGCGCCGGGCAAGCCGAACTTATAGACGCGCTCGTCTCCGGGCGGGACGCGCTTGGCGTTATGCCTACGGGCGCGGGCAAGTCGCTGTGCTATCAGGTTCCCGCTATGGTCCTTCCCGGCGTGACGCTTGTGGTCTCCCCGCTGATTTCCCTGATGCGCGATCAGGTGCAGGCGCTGTGCGCAAACGGTGTTCCCGCGGCTTTTCTCAACAGCTCGCTGACAGAAACGCAGTGGAATAAGGCGATGGCGGGCGCCCTCGGGGGCCGGTACAAAATCATCTACATCGCGCCGGAGCGACTGCTTTCGCCGTCTATGCGGGAACTCGCCCAAAACCTGCGGATCTCTCTGGTCGCCGTCGATGAAGCGCATTGCGTCTCTCAGTGGGGGCAGGATTTTCGCCCTGCTTATCTGGACATTCCCAAGTTTGTCGCGGGACTGCCCTCGCGTCCCGTGCTGGCCTCGTTCACGGCGACCGCCACCCCGCGTGTGCGGGAGGATATTCTCGCGGCGCTGGGGCTGCGGGACCCGCTGACAATGGTGACGGGGTTTGACCGGCCTAACCTGTATTTTGAGGTCAAACAGCCAAAAGACAAATACGCGGCCCTCGCGCGATACCTGAAAGAAGAGGACGGCAGCGGCGTCATATACTGCTCCACCCGCAAGGAAGTGGAAAGCGTCGCCGAACGGCTGCAAACGGACGGCTGCGCGGCGGCGCGGTATCACGCGGGACTGCCCGACGAAGAGCGGAGCCGGGCGCAGGACGATTTTCTTTATGACCGCGTAAAAGTCATCGTGGCGACGAACGCCTTTGGCATGGGGATCGACAAATCCAACGTGCGCTTCGTGATCCACTACAATATGCCGCAGAACGTGGAAAGCTACTATCAGGAAGCGGGGCGCGCCGGTCGGGACGGGCTGCCCGCCGACTGCGTTTTATACTATGCCCGCAAGGATATAAACACCGCCCTTTTCCTGATCAGCCGGAGCGAAAACCCCGCGGAGATCGCCCGGAATAAACGGCTGCTCGGCCAAATGGAGCAGTACTGCGAAACCGACGGCTGCCTGCGGCAATATATGCTCAATTATTTCGGCGAACAGGCGGAGGGCGGCTGCGGCAGCTGCGGGAATTGCACTGGCAGTTTTGACGAAACCGACGCGACCGTGGACGCGCAAAAAGTCCTCTCCCATATTCTGCGGCTGAACCGGGCGGGCAAGCGCTTTATGTTCACCCATACGGCGGATATTCTGCTCGGGAAGTCGGAGGATTTTACCGATCTGTCCACATTCGGGATCATGAAAGGCGTCCCGCGCCGCTATATCCGCCGGCTGATCACCAGACTGACGGCCTTGGGCTATATTTATGACGACGGTTATCTCAGCGTCGTTCCCAAGGCGAAAGAAGTGCTGACCGGCGGCGTGAGCGTCACGATCCGCGGGCATAAGCCCGAGTCCTCCGTGGAAAAGAAGCGGGCCGAGAAAAGCGCCGCCGCACCCGGCTATGCCGTGTCGGAGAGCCTGTTGGCCAAGCTGAAAGCACTGCGTCTGGACATCGCTCGCGAGGACAAAGTGCCCGCGTTTATCGTTTTTTCCGACGCCACTTTGACGGATATGTGCGTGAAGCGCCCGCGCTCCGAGGAGGAAATGCTGGCCGTCAGCGGCGTGGGCCGGGTCAAGATGGAGCGCTACGGAGGGCGGTTTTTAGAGATTCTCGGCGAGGAAAAGGCGGACGCCGGGCCCTTGGAGACGCCTCCCGCGCTGACCGCCGCATTATTTCGGGAGCAAGTCGAGATCGCGGAAAGTCCGCTGCAAATTTCCCATGTCGCCGACAATATCAACGCGGTGCTCATTCGTTACGGCAAAACAAAAACGAGCGGGATGAAGCTGAACGCCATGCTGATTGACGCGGGCTATCTGGAAAACGCGGACGGAGTGAAACTGCCCTCGGAACGCGGGCTGGAACTCGGCGTCACAACTGTGGAGCGCCGGTCTTCCCGCGGAAATTATACGCAGTGCCTGTTTGGCGCGGACGTCCAGCGGGTGTGCGCGGAATTCGCGCTGCTAGACGCTCTCGGTTCATGACGGGATCCGGCGAGGAGAAAAACGATGATTGAGCTGCGCGGAAAATACAACAGCGCCAAAGTTTTCACGGACAATATGGAAAATACCGCCATTGCGCAGATTATCAACCTGCTCAACCAGGAGTTCACGGCGGGCAGCGTTATCCGCGTCATGCCGGACACTCACGCCGGGGCGGGTTGCACGATCGGGACCACGATGACGGTCACGGATAAGATCGTCCCCAACCTCGTGGGGGTGGACATCGGCTGCGGCATGGAAACCGCCGTGCTGAAAGAGACTCGCGCGGAGCCGCAGCAGCTGGATAAATTCATTCAAACCAATATCCCGGCCGGTCATTCGATCCGCGCCGCCAGTCATAAATTCGCCGGCGAAATCGACCTGACTGAGCTGCGCTGCGCGAAAAAAATAAACCTGCCCCGGGCGGAGCGGAGTCTCGGCACTTTAGGCGGCGGCAATCATTTTATCGAGCTGGACCGGGACGAGGAAGGCCGGCTCTATCTGGTCGTTCATTCCGGCAGCCGTCAGGCGGGAAAACAGACGGCGGAATATTATCAGGACGCGGCCTGGCGCGATTTGACCAGGAAGGCCGGCGACCGCCGGGAACTCATCGCCTCGCTGAAAGCGGCCGGGCGGGAAAAAGAGATCGAAAGCAGCATCCGCCAAAGCCAGAGCGGCGCCGTCAACAGAGCTTTGGCCTATGTGGAAGACGAGCTGTTTGACGATTATCTGCACGACATGGGCATATTGCAGCGTTACGCGGAACTGAACCGGCGCGCCATTGTTTACGATATTTGCCAGGCCATGAAATTCCATATCGCGGATCAGTTTACCACTATTCATAACTATATAGATATGAAAACCATGATTTTACGCAAAGGCGCCATTTCCGCTCAGGCGGGCGAGCGAGTGCTGATCCCGCTCAACATGCGGGACGGCAGCCTGATCTGCACGGGTCTGGGCAACCCGGACTGGAATTACTCCGCTCCGCACGGAGCCGGCCGCCTGATGAGCCGTTCCGCGGCCCGGGAGCAGGTCACGCTCACCGATTTTAAACAAGCCATGCAAGGGATATATTCCTCAACCGTCAGCCGGGACACGATCGACGAGTCGCCTTTCGCCTACAAACCGGCGGCGGAGATCATGGAAAACATCGCGGAGACGGCGCGGATCGACAATATCATAAAACCGCTGTACAATTTCAAGGCGATGTGAAAACTTTCACTATCCAGCGGCCGGCGCTGCGGGAACCCTCGCGCGTCAGCAACTCCTTTTTTTCAGGGAGCGCACAACGGTTTGCGCCGTCCGGATCGATTTTCCGATCTCTCCCGCAATGCCCTCGTGAGTAGCCGCGGGATTTTTTTTCAAAAACTCCAGAACACTGATTTCGGTCGCGCTGCAATCCATCCCGTAATACGAACCGCAATTTTTGCGGTTTGGTTTTGCGGTTTGATTTTGCGGTTTGCGGTTTGACGTTGCGGTTTGATTTTGCGGTTTGATTTTGCGGTTTGGTTTTGCGGTTTGCGTTTTACCGATTTGCGCGTCAAACGAATAGGCGTCGTCCAGCGGAACGATGATCCGAAATACGTCGCCGTCGCTCTGCGCTACCATCGCAATTCTTGATTACAATGGCTGCGTATTTTTCGGTCCTTTGCTTGTTCAATATACCCAATTTACGTCATACTTCTTGATGTTCGCATCAGCGGTGATAATCGTCATGCCATCCGCCAGCGCGGTAGCGATGAGAACTCGGTCAAAGGGGTCACGGTGGATGTAGGGCAGGTTTTCCACCGCTTCAACATGCCTTTCCTCAATATTGAGGATGGCAACCCCGTTATCCTTCATTTTCCGCAAAAATGCCGCAACACCGCCTTCAAAATCCAATTTTTCCATGCTCACTTTGATAGCAACTTCCCAGGCCGAAGCAACGCTCAAGGCAAGGGAAACGGTGACATCGCCGATGATGGCGGCAGCGTTTGCGGACAGCTTCGTTTTGTTTTCCAACGCCCAAAGCGCTGTATGGGTATCAAGCAAGTATCTCATTCCATGTACTCCTTGAAGTCTTCCAGTGGTTCGTCAAAGTCGTCGGATATGGAGATTTTCCCGGCCATGCAGCCGAACTGAAAAGGCGGGCGCACCGCTGCATCTTCCATCGCTTGTGTGCCTATAACAAACGGCAGGTTGTTGCATTTCACGGTTTGGCGCAGAAACAGGTTAATGGCTGTAGACATATCCAGCCCCAGAGATTCAAAAATCTGCCCCGCCTGAGCCTTGATTTCGCTGTCAGTTCGCAGATTAATATTGGCAGTCGACATAGCGGCCCTCATTTCTTGATTCTTTGTCTATTATTGTAATGCGCTATACGCACATTGTCAAATGCGCTGAAAAGGACGAGTCCGCGGACTCGTCCTTTTTGTTCAACGCGTGTCCAAAACCACCGTAGGGGTTCAAAATTTTGAACCCCTACACGGGCGGGGCCTCAGGCGGCGCGGGGGCTGACCCGCCAGGCGAGCAGCGCCGCCAGCAGCCCGACCGGCAGTAGAAGCAGGGCGCCTATGGCCCAGACGCCGCCGGCGGGCAGGAGCAGATAGGACATGCTGAGCGAACCCAGAAACATGCCCGTGTTCTGGAAAACCATGAGGAGACCGATAGCGCCGCTGTAGTCCTCGGGGTTTTTCAGGATATCGGGGATGACGTTCAAAGTCGCGGTGGGATTGCAGCAGAAAACGCCCATGATCACGACCCCCAGATACAGGAGGACGCCGCTGAAGGAAAAAAACATCCACGCTCCGACCACCGTGCCCAGATGCGTGATGATCAGGAAGGGCTTCTTCACCCCCAACCGGTCCATGAGGGCGCCGCAGGCCGGTGAGGAAGCCACCGGCAGCAGCATGGGCAGACTGGTCAGTATGGCCGCCCGGGCCGTGCCGACCCCGCCTTCCGTCAGACAGGCGGGGCCGAAAGTGAGGACGGCGGTGACAAAGAGGTTGTAGATCAGATAGGCCAGACCTAATTTCCAAAAATTTCCGTTACTTAGGAGGGCGCTGAGGGGAGGGCTTTTTTCCCCGGCCGGGGCGCTCTCACCCGGTACGCGCAAAGCCAGAGCGACGACGACGCCCATAAAAGCGGCCAGGGCGGCGGTAAAGAGCCAGAGGCCGCGCGCCCCGCCTAGGGCGTAGAGAGAGGGAGTCACGGCGAAAGCGGCGATCTGCCCGAGGCAGAGCCAGACGGCCCAAATGCCGAGAGCCTTGCCTATATTGGCCGGTTCCACCGCCTGTTTTACCGTCAAAGTGCCGCAGACCGCCACGAAAGAAAAACCGACGCCTTCCAGCGCCCGGGTCAGAATGAGGACGGAGAAATTCGGAGCGAAAGCGCCCAAGAGAGAGCCCAGGGCCACGCAGAAAATCCCCGCCGTCAGCATCCGCTTCGGGTGGAAGCGCCGCCCCAGCAGTCCGGCGGGGACGGCGCAGAAAATGCCGGTGAAAGTGAAAATCGCCATGAGCCAGGAAGCGTCCGTCAGCTGAATACCGTAGCTCTCCGCCAGATCGGTCAGGATCATCGGGATCTTAAAAAGGCATATGCCGGCGGTCATCGCGCACAGCACCATCAGGAGACTGACGAGCAGATAGTTTTGGTAAGGAGTTTTTGCTGTTATATCCACGCTGCGAGTCCTTTTCTAGTCTTCTTCGATACCGCCGATGCAGAGAGAGCGGGAGGGATCCACGGCTTCATGGATGACGCAGTCCGGGATATCGACCTCGGAGAGGCGGTCATTGGACGCGCCGGGAACGCGCCAGGAAGCGCACTCGATCGGCTCGATCCCGATTTCCGGCGTATGCCGGGCCTGCGGCGCCCAAGCGTAAGGCGCGCGGTAGCAGCGGTAGACCATGTTCAGGCTGCCCATGGAATTGTAGGGGCTGAGGTATTCCCAGACCGTCTCATGGGCCGCGGTCACTTCCAGGAAGCGGCCTTCCGAGCCTTCACAGATCAGAGTGTTGCCGTTGGGCAGCCGCTGGGCGGAGCTGACGAAAGGACTGTAGAAATGGCTGTTGTTGAAAGGCATGGAGTGGCCGTCCTCCGCCGGCGTGTGCTGCCAGACGATCTCCATGTTCACGGGGTTGAACTCCAGGATACGGGTATAGTCGCGCCAGGCGTTTTTCGTGCCGTCCTTGGAAGCGGGGTTCACCGCGCCGTAGCCGGCCCAGCCGCCGTTGTCGTAGACGAGGATATTGCCTTCGCCCGGAAGACCCTTGGGGATCATATGGGCGTGATGCTGGCCGATGATCCAGCCCAGTTTTTTCTCCGGGCCCTGGCTGTAGTCGGGGCCGACCTTCCAGACGATCTTGCCCGTTTTTTTGTCGATGATGAAAAGGATATTCGTCTCCCGGCCGTCGCAGATGATATTTTTCGGGTGGAAACGCTCGTCGCCGGCGTCGTAGCGCTTGTTGGGGCCGAGTTCCGACATGGAGTTGATATGCATCCAGTCGCCCATTAAGGTGCCGCCGGTGCGGAGATTCGGGTTGTGATAGAGACTGTTTTTCGCCGTCTGGTCAAAGCCTAATTCGTCAAAATGGTCGCTGCAGGCCCATTCCCAGATCTTCTTCCCTTCCCAGTCGGTTTCGACGATGATGTCGTCGACGAGAAGGTAATTGGAAATTTTAGGGTTAGAGACGTTGCGGTGACAGAGGACGAGAGTGCTGCCGCCGTCGGTCTTGGGGTCCAGACCCGGCGCGTAGTAGCCCACGGGATTGCCCTCCCGCTGATAGTCGTGATGCTGCCGCGCCTGCCAGCCGGCTTTTTCGCCGGGATCTTCAATATATTCGGTGCCGTCGTATTTCCAAACGATGTTGCCGTCCCAGTCCCACTGCACGAGATCCAAAGTGTCCTGAAAACCGTAGGCCGGATTGCGCTCGCCGTGAGCGCCCATCAGATATCCGCCGGGGAAAAGCTTGTGGGGAAAACCGTAGACCCCTTTCCAGACGCGCATCTCCGCGCCGTTCATGTCCATAAGGACCGCGCCCATGCCGGTGACGCCAAAGACGGTGAAGCCGTTCCAGCATTTTTCGGGCTTGTAGATGGTGACCCCTTTGGGGTGGACAGTCGGATAACCCATGATTTTAAAACCTCCTTAATAATTAAAACATCTAGATTCAGGGCAACAAACTAATGGCGGCGTCAACAGCGGCACGCTCGGCGACAGGCGGTATGCCGGAGAACAGAGGCTGCAAAATGAACCAGTAGCAGATAAGAGCGATGACGGCGCACATGACCATGGCCGGGATGCCGATCCGGATTATATCTTTCGGTTTCAGCCATTCCGGGTTCATATAGAGCAAGATGCCCGCGGGCGAGGAGGAGGGGACCAACCAGGCGATGGTGCAGGCCACGATGAGAAGATAGCCGATCTGTTCTTCGGCGACGCCGTTGGCCGCCGCCATCTGGAAAGCGATGGGAGCGAACATCATACAGACGGGCATGTTAGCCATGAAATTGGTGATGAGGACGACAAGCGCGGTGACGATGATGACAAAGACGAAAAAGTCCAGGTCTTGCACCATGGGCACGAGCGAGGAGCGCAGAAAGGCCTGGATGCCGGAGGCCGGGTTCGTCAGGCAGGAGCCGAGCGGCACGACGATCCAGATGATGCCGATGACGCCCCATTTCAGGCCGGCGGCGAATTTGTCAAACTCAAAGAGCCGGTTCTCGCCGAGCTTGAAGATGACCAGTATACTGATGATGACCAGGCATTTGCCGGTATAGCCGAAACTGGCCATGACCGCGTTGAAGCCGGCGAGCGCCGCGACGTTTACCGTAAAGACCGGCACAATCATCATGAGGATGAGCGCGGCGAGGGCGATGAGGCCGAGGCCACGGCTGGGAGTAATTTCCAGTTCCTCTTTGGGGATGAAGCTCATGTCGACGTTTTTCAGGCCTTGCAGATCCACCCGGAACACGAATTTGCAGAGGATCAGATAGAGAACGATCGAAATGAGGGAGAAAGGAATGGAAAAAGCCAGGTATTTGGCCACGTCGACCGGCACGCCCAAGGTTTGGTTCAGGAAGCCGTGCAGCACCATGGCGTTCATGGACCAGGGCATGGCCGAGAGGGATACGCCGACGCAGAGACCGATGCCAAAGAAGCTGTAGGTGCAGAATTTGTCGCCTTTGTTGTAGCCGGCTTTTTCAAAGACGCCGTAGAGGATGCTCCACATCAGGAAGGCGGCCATGAAGTTGTTGATGGTGGAGAGGAACCAAGTGACAAAGAGGACGGTGAAGAAAAAACGCCAGGGGTGGCCGGCCAGAATCTTCCTGGTCAGCATCCAGTTGGCGATGTAGCGGGGTACGCCCATCTGGGTAAGATAACCGATAAAGACTAAGAGGACGATGGTGAAAAATCCGAGATCGGAGCCAAAGCCCGCGGCGAGCAGGGCTGTGGTCGTGATGCTGCCCGTCAGGGGCAGGAGACAGAAGGCCAGCATACTGGGCCAGACTTCGGTCGTGGCGCTCCAGCCGTAGACACAAGCGATGAACACAAAGAGCGTGCGGATGCCGATCTGGGTGAGACCGGCATTCGTGGTGGGGTCCTCAGCCGAGACAGGAAAGGCGAAGGCCAGAAGCCAGCCCGCGAGACAGATGCCCGCGAAAATCAGAAACTTCGGGAACTCCTTGCTGTAAGACAGTTTGAGCTTTTCTACAGTCTCCATATAACCTCCATCTCGCCGCTGCGCGCGGCGACGCAAATTAGGAATGCGACGGGACTCATTCCCGGCAGATACGAGCGCCGGGCCCGGAAGCGCCGGCAACTTCACGGGGCGGTATCATTATAAATTCCAATGGCGTGATTAGGGAAGCAAATGTTGCTTTAGCTTTTTGATAATTTAAAAAATTAATAATTGCACGCATTATTTGGGGGCAGGATTTGAGGGCGTTTTGCAGAAATCTTCCTACATAATAAGTCAAACAAATCGACACATAATAAAATTCTATAGCACGCCTTGGACATCGCCTTAGACATCGGCCGGCTAATCGTTTATACTGACGGTAACATGCGCGTGCGGAGATGGAAAATAAAGTAAAAAATAAAGCCCGAGGAGGAGAAAGCGAATGCAATTTGAACAATTATCATATTTGATCGCAGTCAGCAAAACTCATTCTATAAGCAAGGCGGCGGAAGAAGTGTTCGTGACCCCCCAGAATATCAGCAACTCGCTGCGCAAGCTGGAAAACGAGTTCGGCGTCACTTTGATCCGCCGCAGTTCGCGGGGAGTCAGCCTCTCGCCGGAAGGGGAGCGTTTTGTCCAGATCGCCGGGGAGATTCTGGCGAAGGTCGGCGAGCTGAAACAGATCGGGCGGCCGGCCCGCGGCGAATGTCATTTCAAGTTTTACCTGCCCTTCAATATCAATCCGGAACTGGTGGGCCGGAAAGTCGCGGCTTTCTGCCGCCAGCAGCCGGATTTTCAGATCACTGTCGTCAACAAATCCCGGGAGGGGATCCTCAAAGAACTCCGGAACGCCAGCAAGAGCGGCGGTATGCTCCTGATGCCGCGGCGCGAGTACCGGCAGGCCGACTATGAGGAGATGGAACTGGACGTGGTAAAATCCGCCAACGACCGGCTCGTGGCCTGCGTCAGCGAAAAACTGCCGCTCTCGCGCCTGAAATCCACCTCCGTGCCGGAGATCCTGAAGCTCCCCCTCGTGAATTTCGAGTATCTGGACGGCAGCGTCATGGTGCTGGACACCCTCCGCCGCTACGGGGAGCCGAACATCGTCCTTTCTACTTCCAACAGCAGCCTTTTCTGGCAAGCGTTGGGGGACGGCGGAGGCGTCGGGTTCGCCATGCATGACAAATGTGTCAATAACGGCATCCCGGAGCAGTACAAGCTGCGCCTCGTGCCCGTGCGCTCCAGGGAAGCGGAGTTCGACTATACTTTCATCTTATTGAAATCCAAGCGGAGCAGTCTCACCCCGGAGGAGACGAAACTGCTGATCCAAATGATATAAGGGACACCTCTAAATACTCACTCGTCGCGCCCCCGCCGCCCTTTTCCCGTCAGGCGTCGTTGTCGTCAGTCACCATACCGCCCCGGGTATGCCTCCCTCCTCCGCCTAGCCTGACGGGAAAATTGCTGGCGGAGGCATCGACTCTGAGTATTTAGAGGTATCCTAAGGAAAAATCAAGCGCGGCCATATGCCAAATTGATAGCGGCATAAAAAATCGCTATTTTACAGAGCGCTTGTGATTTTGTACACTGATTAATAAGATACTTCTAAACACTCAGAATTACCGGCAGAGACGCGATGAGTGAGTGTTTGGACATGTGTCAAGGAAGGAGGCGGGCGGATGCTGATCGGGATCTGTGCCTACGCGGCGGTAGGACTCTTTTTCGCTTTGACCGTCAGAAAATTTCTTTATTTTGCCAAAATGCCCTTGCACGGAAGGATGGAGCTCTACCCGGTACCCGGCGAACCCGGGCGCTCTCACGGCGGCTCCTACATGGAAAACCCGGAGTGGTGGCGGCGGGAGCGGCGGACGGACAAAGCCGCTGAATTCAGCGAAATGCTGAAAGAGATCCTGCTGATCAAGCGCCTGCGGGAAAACAGCCGCGCTATCTGGTGGGCTTCTTACCCCTTTCATCTGGGGCTTTATCTGCTGGCCGCCTGGACGGTCCTCTTGGTTTTTGCCGCTCTGACCGGTCTGACCGGGGGGATCGTCTTCGCTCTCACCGCGCTCACGGGGTACGGCGGCTTCGCCTGCGGTCTGCTGGGGGCGCTGCTCCTTTTGGTCCGGCGGATCGCGGACGAACATTACCGCGTCTATACGACGCCGCAGGAATTCCTCAATCTGGGACTGCTTATCGCCCTGCTTCTCACCGGGCTCTGCGCCTGGGGCGGCGGTTTTGCCAAGGCGCAGGACTTCATGGGCGGGGTGCTGCGTCTTCAGGCGGCGGCGCCGGACCTTATGACCGGAGTGCACCTCGCCTTGCTCTTCGCTTTGTTTATCTATATCCCGCTCAGCAAGATGAGCCACTATGTCGGAAAATACTACAGTTTCCACCATTTCCTCTGGGACAACGCGCCCAACCTCAAGGGCACGAAGGTGGCGGAGGAAATCGCCAGGGGGAGCAAATAATGTCTTTGATCACACCAAAAGATCTGGGCAAACCGGCGGCCCAGCTGATAAATTATGACGACCTGATGCCTCTGAGCGCTCCTTACAGCGAGGACAAAGGCGGCGGCCCGGCCGAAGTGAAGCCGGAATGGCGGGAAAAATACTGCACGAGTCTTGACGGCTGCGTGGCCATCGATACTTTGCGCCAGCCCCAGTCCCAGGAGGAAAGGGAAAAACTCGTCAGCGGCTTCCTTGCCGGCCTGGCCAAGCTTTTCACCGACGCGAACAAAGGAGTGCGCCAGCCGCTGGAACTCTCCTTCGAATACTGCGCCAAATGTAACACCTGCTCCGAGGCATGTCACATCTTTCAGGCGACCGGCGCCGAGCCTCACCGCCCGATCTTCCGGGCGGAAGCGCTGCGCAAGCTCTATCGCAAGTACTGCGGCGGCGGGGGCCCCCTGCTCCGGCGTTTGACCGCCGGCGATATCGACGCCACCTGGGAACTGATCGCCCGTCTCGGCGAACTGGCCTACCGCTGTAACCTCTGCCGCCGCTGCGCCCAGGCATGTCCACTCGGTCTCGACAACTCTTTGTTCGCGAAAGAGATCCGCAAGATTTTCAGCTCTCTCGGTCTGGCGCCGACGCCGATCCACGAGAAGGGCTCCGTACTCCAGCTCAAAGTCGGCTCCTCCACCGGGATCGGCAAGGCCGCCTTCCTGGATATGGTGGAGTTTTTGGAAGAAGATATCGGCGAACGCATCGGGCGTCCCTTGAAGATCCCGGTGGACAAGAAAAACGCCGATATTTTGCTCTATCACAACGCCGGTGAATTCGTCGCCTGGCCGGAAAACCCCGCCGCCTACGCTATCCTTTTTAATGAAGGCGGGCTGGACTGGACGCTCTCCAGCGAGGCCATGACCTATGACAGCGTGAACTACGGCATCTGGTACGACGACGCTCAGGCCAAGAAGATCGCCCTCAAACAGATGGAGGCCATGAAAGCTCTGGGGGTGCGCCGGGTCGTCGTGGGCGAGTGCGGCCACGCCCACAAGGCGGCGGCGGTCGTCGCCGACCGCTATGTGAAGGCCGAGGAACGCCTGCCCGTCGAAAGCTCGTTCCCCATTCTGGCGGAGATCGTAAAGAGCGGGAAGATCCGTTTCGATCCGGCCAAAAACCCGTTCCCCGTGACTTTGCACGATCCCTGCAATCTGGTGCGCCAGATGGGGATCTCCCAGCCCCAGCGCGATATTCTCCGGGCGATAGCCCCCGGTTTTCGCGAGATGTCGCCCTGCGGAGCCCATAATTACTGCTGCGGCGGGGGCAGCGGCTTCGCGATCATGAACAGCCCGAATTTTGGCGCTTTCCGCGACCATGTGAGCGCCCGGATGAAGTTCGACCAGATCCTGCGCGCCTTCGCCCCGGAGATGGAAGACGCTTCCATACCCAAATATGTCTGCGCCCCCTGCTCGAACTGCAAGGGCACGATCCGCGAATTTTTTAAGGCCTATAAGGCTACGGCCCGTTATAATCTGCAATACGGCGGTCTGGTGGAACTCATGGTCAACGCCATGAGCGACATTGAGACGCCTTATCTGGAATTCCTGCAATGAAAGGAGGCGCGGCGCTGCGGTGACTTTTTTCGCGACCGTGATCATGCCTTATCTGGCCTTCGTCAGTTTTTTGGCGGGCATGAGCTACCGGGTCTGGCGCTGGGCTTCCTCGCCGGTGCCTTTCCGTATCCCGACGACCTGCGGCCAGCAGGAGTCTCTGCCTTTTATCCGGGCCGACAAACTGGAAAACCCGCCGGACCGCCTGCACGCTTTCCTGCGGATGCTGCTGGAGGTATTGCTTTTCCGCTCGCTGTTCCGAGGGGCGCAGGCGGAGAAACGCGGTGAGACGCTGGTCTTCGGCTCCGCGAAATGGCTCTGGTTTTTTGCCCTGATGTTCCATTGGTCGATGCTTTTTATTTTGCTCCGCCATTTGCGCTTCGTCCTCCAGCCTGTGCCCGGCTGGCTCCTCGGTCTGGAGGCGGCCGACGGGTTCCTGCAGATCGGGCTGCCCGTACTCTATATTACTGACATTTTTTTCCTTACAGGTCTCACTTTTCTTTTCCTGCGCCGGGTGGCGCTGCCGCGGCTGCGGTATATTTCCCTCCCTTCCGACTATCTGGCGGTGCTGCTCCTGATCGCCGTCGGTCTCTCCGGTCTCGCGACCCGCTTCATCTGGCGCGCCGATATCACCGGCGTCAAGGAATGGGCGCTCAGTCTCGTCACTTTAAGACCGGAGCCCTTGGCGGCGGCGAGTCCCGCTTTTCTGACCCATCTGATTTTAGTCATGTGTCTTATCGCCTATTTCCCCTGGAGCAAACTCGCGCACGCGGGCGGCGTCTTCCTCAGTCCCACCCGCAATCTGGCGAACAACAGCCGCGCTAGGCGGCATGTGAACCCTTGGAATTATCCGGCGCCGGTACACAGTTACGCCGAATACGAGAACGATTTCCGCGAGAAAATGCGCAAGGCGGGTCTGCCGCTTGAATCCGCGGAAAAAACGGAAGGCGGCGCCGAGAGCGCGGCCGGAGGGTTAAAATAAAATGGCTAAACTGCCTAAAAAAGCTGAATTAACGCAATACAGCCTCGGAACGGCCCCGGCCCCCTGGCGGGAGACCAAGGCTGAGCTGCGCCCCGGCATGTATTGTTACGGCGCCAAGGGCAAAAACCTGGAAACCGTGGGCATGCCGAACGCCCGTGACTGGTCGCCGGCCGAAGAAGACTGGAAACTGCCGGAGGACTGGCGGGAGATCATTTTGGCCGGCATGGCCGAGCGTTTGGAGAAATATCGCTCTTTTCGCCTTTTCATGGACATCTGTGTGCGCTGCGGCGCCTGCGCCGACAAATGTCATTTTTACCTGGGCACCGGCGACCCCAAGAATATGCCCGTTCTCCGGGCGGAACTCCTGCGCTCCGTCTACCGCCGTTATTTCACGAAGGCGGGCCGGCTGGGCAAACTGGCCGGGGCCCGCGATCTGACTTTGGACGTCCTCAAGGAGTGGTGGTATTATTTTTTCCAATGTACGGAATGCCGTCGCTGCTCCGTGTTCTGCCCTTACGGCATCGATCAGGCCGAGATCACCATCATCGGCCGCGAGCTCCTGAACTTGGTCGGCCTGAACACCGACTGGATCGCCGGCCCGGTGGCCAATTGCTACATGAAGGGCAACCATGTGGGCCTGGAACCGCAGACCATCCTGAGCAATATCGAGTTCATGCTCGACGATCTGGAGACGATTACCGGCAAGCGCATTGAGCCCACTTTCAACCGCAAGGGCGCCGAGATCCTCTTTATCACCCCTTCCGGCGACCTGTTCGCCGAACCGGGCATCTACACCTGCATGGGCTATTTCATGCTCTTTGAGCAGCTGGGACTCGACTACACCATCAGCACTTACGCTTCCGAGGGGGGGAATTTCGGTTTTTTCACCTCCAATGAGATGGCGAAGCGCCTGAACGCCAAGATGTACGCCGAGGCGAAAAGACTGGGCGTGAAGTGGATTTTGGGCGGCGAGTGCGGCCATATGTGGCGGTTGGTCAATCAGTATATGGACACTTGGAACGGCCCGGCTGATTTTCTGGAGACGCCGGTCTCGCCCGTTACCGGCACCCGGTTTGAAAACGCCCGCTCCGCGAAAATGGTACATATCGCGGAGTTTACCGCCGATCTGATGTATCATGACAAACTGAAACTCGACCCCGCGCGCAACGACCACCTGATCGTCACTTTTCACGACTCCTGCAATACGGCCCGCGGCATGGGTCTGCTGGACGAGCCACGTTATGTGCTGAAAAAAGTTTGCAATAATTTTCACGAGATGGCCGAGGACACCATCCGGGAGAAGACTCTGTGCTGCGGCTCCGGCAGCGGTTTGAACGCCGGGGAGAACATGGAGCTTCGTCTGCGCGCCGGTTTTCCCCGGGCTAACGCCGTGCGGGAAGTGAAGGAAAAACACGGCGTCAACGTACTGGCGAACATCTGCGCTCTGGACCGGGCCTCGTTTCCGCCGATCATGGACTATTGGGTGCCGGGGACGAAAGTCATGGGCCTGCATGAGCTCGTAGGCAACGCTCTGGTGCTGGACGGGGAGATAGAGCGGACGCTGGATCTGCGAACGGAGGAACTGCCCAGGCGGGATGAGACGGCGGGAGAAGGAGGGGAGGCGCAATGATGAAGGAAAAAGAAATCATGATCGGCCTGATTTTCTTCCTCGCCCTGTTCACGGCCCCATTCTGGCTGAATGTCGGAAACAGCGTCACAGCGGCGCCGGAGGTGGTAATCAGCGCCGCCGCCGGGGAGGAATGTCTGTTTTCGGCGGCGGAAATGCGCGAGCGGCATATGCAGATCCTGGACGAGTGGCGGACGGTCAGCGTCCGGGAAGGGAAGACCTTGGATCTGAGCGCCGGGGGCGCGCACATCGGTTTTGAGGAAAACTGCCTGACCTGCCACGCCAACCGTGAGGAATTTTGTGACGCCTGTCACGCTTACACGGCGGTAAATCCGGACTGCTGGGACTGCCATCACAGCGCGGGGGCGAAGTCATGAGCGGGAAAAAGATCAGCCGTCGCCGTTTTCTGGGGCTGGGCGGGGCTATTTTGGCCGGGACAGCCCTCCTGCCGGCTTTTGGCGCCGCCTTGCTCCCGCCGGGCGGCGGCGGGCAGAGCGTCCGCTATGGCATGGTCGTCGACTGGCGGCGTTTGACGGCGGAGGACATCGCCCGCATGAGCCGGGCTTGTCACGAGGGGCATAACGTGCCCGCCGTCACGGAGCCCGGCCATGAGGTGAAGTGGCTGTGGGGCGAGAGTTTTGACCGCGTTTTCCCGGAATGGGAGGCCCCTTACGCGGAAGATCCGCGCGCGCTCAGCCTGCCGGTCCTCTGCAATCACTGCGAATCCCCGCCCTGCTGCCGCGTCTGTCCGACGGAGGCGACGTTCAAGCGGGCGGACGGCGTCGTCATGATGGATTATCACCGCTGTATCGGCTGCCGTTTTTGCATGGCCGCCTGCCCTTACGGCGCCCGCAGTTTTAATTTTACCGATCCGCGCCGCTATCTGGACGAGATCCGGGGGGATTACCCGACCCGCGCTCTGGGCGTCGTCGAAAAATGCGACTTCTGCGAAGAACGCCTGCGCCTGGGTCTTGAACCCCTTTGCGCGGAGGCTTCCGGGGGCGCGGTCGTCTTCGGCGATCTGGCCGACCCGGACTCGGCCCCCCGCCGGCTGCTGGCGGCCAATTTCAGCCTGCGCCGCAAGGCGGAACTGGGTACCGGGCCGAACGTTCATTATCTGTGGAGAGGAGTTGAGGCCGATGCTTGAAAAAGCCCTGCGCGGCGGCAAAGTCTACTACGCCTGGCTGGCGCTGCTTCTCGCCGTGATCGCCGCCGGCGTCCTGGCCTGGCTCTATCAGCTCCGGCACGGTCTGGGCGTCACCGGCATGACCCGCGATGTTTCCTGGGGGCTCTATATCGCCCAATTCACCTTTATGGTCGGGGTCGCGGCCTCGGCGGTCATGGTCGCCGTGCCCTACTATTTCCATAATCACAAGGTCTTCAAACCGGTCGTGATCCTGGGGGAGTTTCTCGCGGTCAGCGCCGTCGTCGTCTGTATGCTGTTCATCTTCGTCGATCTCGGCCAGCCGGCCCGGGTGCTGAACGTCCTCCTGCATCCTTCGCCCCATTCGGTCATGTTTTGGGATATGTGCGTGCTGGCGGGTTATCTGCTGCTGAATATCACCATCGGCTGGACTATGCTGAGCGCGGAGAAAAAAGGCGTCTCGCCGCCGCGCTGGGCGCACGGGCTGAGTATCGCGGCCATCCCCTGGGCGGTGAGCATCCACACGGTGACGGCCTTCCTGTATGCCGGTCTTCCCGGCCGCCACTACTGGCTCTCGGCGATCATGGCGGCGCGGTTTCTGGCCTCCGCTTTCGCGGCGGGACCGGCCCTGCTGATCTTGATCTGCCTCCTGCTCCGCCGCCGGGCCGGCCTGCGCCTAGAAGACGGGGCGGTGACCTCGCTGGCCAAGGTCGTCGCCTACGCCATGGCGGCCAATGTGTTTTTCTTCCTGCTGGAAGTGTTCACCGCGACTTACAGCGGCGTCCCGGCTCACGCCGAGTCGCTGTCCTACCTGTTCTTCGGGCTGGAAGGGCTTCACGCCCTGACGCCCTTCATGTGGGCGGCGGCCTTCTTGGCCTTCGCGGGTCTGACCCTGCTCATCACGCCGCGCTGGCGTCGCAGCCTCACGCTTTTGCCCTGGGGTCTGGCGGCGGTCTTTCTGGCCTGCTGGCTGGACAAGGGCGTCGGCCTCGTCCTCGCCGGTTTCGTCCCCTCGCCTTTCGGCGAAGTTCATGACTACAGCCCGACCGGGATCGAGATCCTGATTTTGTTGGGAGTTTATGCCATCGGTGCTCTGGTGCTGACGGCGCTTTACAAGGTGGTGATAGCCGTCAGGCATGAGGAAGCCTGACACGGCGGCGGGAGCCATTATCAGCGCGCCGCCGCGGTCTCGGCTGACAGGGAAATAATGGAAGGAGCCAGGGAATATGGCGCTTGAGAAACTGAATCAGGAAACGTTCGAGGAAAAAGTCATGCAGGGCTCGGGCAAGTGTATCGTTGTGTTTTCCCGGAAAAACTGCCGTGTCTGCAAGGAAGTCGTGCCCATGCTGGAGGAACTGGAGCCGGAACTCCATGACGTCTGCGCCTTCTACGCCGTCGACGTGGAGGAGGAGGCGCCGCTCTATCAGCGCTTCCCGCTCAAGGGAGTGCCGTCGGTCATGTTTTTCAGCGGCGGCGACTATCAGGGCAAAATGGCCGGACCGGTCTCCGAAGATATGGTGCGCGAAAAAATAGCGGAGTTATGACAATGGATAATATTTATGATATCATGATAATCGGCGGCGGCGTCGCCGGTATGGCGGCGGGGATCTATGGCGGGCGCTCCCGCCTGCGGACGCTGATTTTAGAAAAAGGGGGGATGGGCGGTTCGGCCTATTCGACCCGCGAACTGGCGAATTATCCCGGCTTTCCGGCCGGCGTCTCCGGCCCCGACTTGACGGCGGACTTCCGCGGTCAGGCGGAGAGGTTCGGCGCGGAGATCGCGCGGGGCGAGGTTTCCGCGGCGGAGCTTAGCGGCGACGTGAAGACCGTGCGTACGAAAAAAGGACAGGAGTACAAGGCCCGGAGCGTGATCCTCGCGCTGGGGACCGAGCCGCGGCTGCTCGGGGCGCCGGGGGAAAAAGAATTTCGCGGTCTGGGGGTTTCCTACTGCGCGACCTGTGACGCCGAAAACTTCAAGGACGGCGTCGTGGCGGTGGTCGGCAACGGCGACGCGGCTCTGGAAGAAGCCTGCTATATCGCCAAATTTGCGGCGAAGGTGATCGTGATCGTCATTCACGACGAGGGCATAGTCGATTGTAACAAGGTCAGCGCCGAGATCGCTTTCAAGAACCCGAAACTGGAATTCGTCTGGAACTCCTCGGTCGCCGAGATCAAGGGCGACGAGGAAGTGACCTCCTTCGTGATCCGCAATCTCAAGACCGGCGCCCTGACGGAGAGAGAGGTGGACGGCGTATTTTTCTATGTGGGCATGATCCCCATGACGGCCGTCGTCAAAGATCAGGTGGAGACCGATAAAAGCGGTTATATCCCGACCACGGAAAGGATGGAGACCTCGCTGCCCGGCGTTTACGCGGCCGGCGACTGCCGGCAGAAGTATCTGCGCCAGGTGGTGACGGCGGCGGCGGACGGCGCGGTGGCGGCCACAGCCGCCGGGCGCTATCTGGAGGAATTCGACGAATACAGGGAGATGGTGAGCGGCGCCGGCAAGACTTTGCTCGCTTTCTGGAGCCCGCTGAATGAATTCAGCATCAACGCCGTCGCCAAGGCGGAACAGCTGAGCAGCGAATACCAGGGAAAACTGCGGCTCGTCAAGATCGATCTCTACCGCAAAACGATGATGGCGCGCAAGTACAACGTACAGACGCCGGGGACCTTCATTCTGGTCAAAAACGAGACGGCCTGCGGCGTCCTCAGCACCGACTGCTACAACACGCTGGAGGCGACGCTTCGGGCGTGGTTTCAGGAAAACTGACCAATCACCCGTCATTCCGGCTTTATGTCGGAATCCACTCTCTCGAGCTCGGAATGACGGGAGGGAATCAAAATAGGAGAGGAGTACAATAAATGACAGAATATAAGACCCCGATGATGGACGAGCTGGAAAAAGGCCCCTGGCCCAGTTTCGTCACCGAACTCCGGGAGGCGGCCAAAGGCAGCGCCATGGCCGAGGACCTCATCGGCCAGATGGAAAAGTCCTATGAGGAAAAAAAGGGGCTGTGGAAACACGGCGGCATCGTGGGCGTCAAGGGCTACGGCTCCGGCGTCATCGGCCGCTACTCTGATCTGCCGGAGGAATTCCCCAACGTGCGGGAGTTCCACACGATGCGCGTCAATCAGCCCGGCGGCTGGTTTTACAACACGGAGACCCTGAAGAAGATCTGCGACATCTGGGAGGAAAAAGGCAGCGGCCTTTTCAATTTCCACGGCGCCACCGGCGACATCATTTTGCTGGGCACGACCACGGCGGAACTGCAGCCGACCTTCGACCTCTTGAGCGAACAGGGTTTTGACCTGGGCGGCTCCGGTTCGGCCCTGCGCACGCCCTCCAGCTGCGTCGGCCCCGCCCGCTGCGAGTGGGCCTGTTTTGACACCCTTGATCTCTGCTACGATCTGACCATGGCTTTTCAGGACTACATGCACCGCCCGGCCTGGCCGTACAAGTTCAAGATCAAGATCTCCGGCTGCCCGAACGACTGCGTGGCCGCCATCGCCCGCTCCGATCTCTCGATCATCGGCACTTGGAAAGGGCCGATCCAGGTGCGGCAGGAGGCTGTAAAAGAGTACGCCGCCAGCTGGAGCATCGACCGCTATGTGACGAACACATGTCCGACCAAGGCCTTTTACTATGACGACGAGAAAAAAGAAGTGCGGATCGACAACGCGAATTGCGTGCGCTGTATGAACTGTATCAACAAGATGCCGAAAGCCCTGAAACCCGGCAAAGAGCGCGGCGCCTCCCTTCTGATCGGCGGCAAGGCCACGATTTTGCGCTCCGCCTTCATGTCCTGGGTCATCGTCCCGTTCATGAAGATGGAGCCGCCCTACACGGAACTCAAGGATTTAATTGGTAAAATATGGGATTGGTGGGACGAGAACGCCAAGTCCCGGGAGCGGATCGGCGAACTCATTTACCGCAAGGGGATGCCGGAGTTCCTGCGGGCCACCGGACTGCCGGCCGTGCCCCAGATGGTGCGCCAGCCCCGGGCCAACCCCTATGTATTCTGGGATCAGGATGATTTAGAAAAATAAACAGGAGGTGCGATATGACTGCCGAAGCTCCCAAGAAAGTAAAGACCGATATCGGTCCGCCCAACTATAAAGACATGCTCTCCCCCGTGCTCACGCGCAATTACGGCAAATGGGACTACCATGAGGTTGTCCGGCCGGGGGTGATGAAGCACACTTCGGAGACCGGCGAAGGTCTCTACACGGTGCGCGTGGGCTCGCCTCGCCTCGTGAGCCTGACTTTTGTCCGCACGATCTGCGAACTGGCGGATAAATACAGCGACGGCGTCCTGCGTTTCACGAGCCGCAACAACGTGGAGTTTCTCTTGGGCGAGGAAAAAAACGTCGAGCCTCTGCTGCAAGAGCTGGAGGAAAAGAAACTGCCCGTCGGCGGCGTCGGCAACTCCATGACCAACATCGTCCACACCCAGGGCTGGCTGCACTGCCACACCCCGGCCACGGACGCCAGCGGCATCGTCAAGGCGGTGATGGACGATCTGTACGAACATTTTACCCATACGGACCTGCCCTCGAAACTCCGCATTTCCATGGCTTGCTGCCTGAATATGTGCGGGGCCGTCCACTGCTCCGACATCGCCATTTTGGGCATCCACCGCACGCCGCCCCGCATCGACCATGAGCGGGTGGCCAAGACGGGGGAGATCCCCAGCATTATCGCCAGCTGCCCGACGGCGGCTATCCGTCCCGACCCCAAGAACAAGAGCGTCGTCGTCGCCGAAGACAGATGTATGTACTGCGGCAACTGCTACACGATGTCCCCGGCTATGGAGATCATCGATCCCAAGAACGACGGCATCGCCATCATGGTGGGCGGCAAGGTTTCCAACGCCCGCATCGAGCCGGAATTTTCCCGGCTGGCGATCCCCTTCCTCCCGAACAACCCGCCGCGCTGGCCGGAAGTCGTGGAAGCGACGCGCAACATCGTCGAAGTCTGGGCGGGGGACGCCCACCGGGGCGAGCGGGTGGCGGAATGGATCGCCCGTATCGGCTGGGAGTCATTTTTCAAGCGGACCGGCATCCCCTTCTCCGATAAGCATATCGATGATTTCATCTTCTCGATCCCGACGATGCGTTCGACGACCAATTTCAAGTGGTAAGGAGAAGGATAAAGCATGTATGTCATCCTGATCGACGATGAAAAATGCACCGGCTGCGGCAACTGCGTCGAAATCTGCCCGAACGAGTATCTGGGGCTGGACGGGAGCGTCGCCGTGATCAAGGGCGACGAGTGTCTGGGCTGTGAGAGCTGCGTCGTGGACTGCGCCGCGGAAGCTATCACCTTACAGGAGTACTGATGACCTCCCCCGTCAAGGGGGGCGGATCACAATAAAAAAGGAGTGTTTTGTAAATGGCGGATCTGAAAATAGGCGACCGGAGTCTGGCCCTGGATGAAGACGGTTTTCTGGAAGACGCCGAAGAATGGGACGAGGAGGTGGCCAACGCCATCGCCGCCACCGAGGAGGTGGATCTGACCGAAGAACATTGGGCGATCATCCGCTATCTGCGCGGCTACTATGACGAATTCCAAGTGGCGCCTATGGTGCGTAAAATGCTGAAAGACACCGGCAAGTCCCAGGC
This sequence comes from Gracilibacteraceae bacterium, assembly GCA_031266805.1. Taxonomy (GTDB): domain Bacteria; phylum Bacillota; class Desulfitobacteriia; order Desulfitobacteriales; family Syntrophobotulaceae; genus JAIRRL01. The sequence continues at coordinate 12,814 of JAISAH010000099.1, read as the reverse complement.
GGAGATCTATGAGCTTTTCCCCTCGGGCCCCGGGAAAGGCGCCTGCAAGATCGCCGGTTTGCCTAAACCCACCGGCTGCGTATAATACTACATTTCCCCCGTCATTCCGGCTTCATGCCGGAATCCATTCTCACGTTCGCCGTTTTTTGGATTCCGGGACAAGCCCGGAATGACGCGAGGAGATCAAATCCGGATTCGTGATAAGACGAACAGGCCTTACGGCCTGTTACATATCCGGGGGATGATTGGAGAGTAGAGGATGAAAGCACCGAGATTTGTGATAAGCGCTCCTAACGGCCGCAGCGGCAAGACCACGCTGACGCTGGGGATTTTGCGCGCTTTCCGCCGTCAGGGTCTCCGGATCCAGCCCTGCAAAAAAGGGCCGGACTTCATCGACCCGAGCTGGCACGCCCTGGCCGCTGGGCGGGAGGGCCGGAGCCTTGATCCTTTCTTCCTGACCCCGGAACAGCTGCGGAACCTTTTGGCGACGGCGGCCGAGGGCGCCGATCTGACTTTGATCGAGGGGGCGATGGGCCTGTTCGACGGTCTGGACGCGGACGGCAGCTGCTCGACCGCCGAGGTGGCCAAACAGACGGAGAGCCCCGTCGTCCTCGTCTTGAACGTGCGCCGCCAGACCCGCACGGCGGCCGCCGTGCTTTACGGTCTCCAGCGCTTTGACCCCGACCTCCGGGTCGCGGGCGTGATCCTGAACGAAGTCAGCGGCAGCCGGCAGGAGAATCTGGTCCGCCGGGCGATCACAGAAAATTGTGACATTCCGGTGCTGGGGGCTCTCCCTTATATTAAAACGCTGACGATCCCGGACCGCCACCTGGGGCTGGTGACCGCGGCGGAATGCGCGGCCCGGGAGGAGATCATGGAGGCTATCGCCGACGCGGTGTGCCAATACGTGGACCTGAAAGCGCTCCGGCGTCTGGCGAAGACCGCTCCGCCCCTGCCGGCGCCGGCCCCGCTTTTTCCGCCGGCCTATCACGGCGGCGCGCGGCCGAAACTCGCGGTCTTCCGGGACCGGCCCTTCACTTTTTACTACCCGGAGAATCTGGAGGCCCTGGCCAACGCCGGGGCGGAGCTGGATTTCGTCAACAGCCTGGAGGCGCCCTCGCTGCCGGACGACACCGCCGGTCTCTATATCGGCGGCGGGTTTCCGGAGACTGCCGCCAAGGAGCTGGCCGCCAACACTTCCTTGCTCCGCGAGGTGCGGGGGGCGGCGGAGCAGGGGCTGCCGATCTACGCCGAGTGCGGCGGGCTGATGTACCTTTGCCGCAGCCTCAGAACGGGCGATAATACGCACTATCCGCTGGCGGGAGTGCTTCCGGCGGACGCCGTGATGGGTTCGCGGCGGCAGGGGCACGGATATACCGTGCTGCGGGCGACGGCGGCCAACAGCTGGTTTCCCGGTTTGACGCTGAGAGGGCATGAATTTCACTATTCACAGCTGGAAAATATAGATCACAGTCTGGATTTCGCGTATAATGTGGAAAAGGGACGCGGCCTGGACGGCGCGCATGAGGGTTTTGTTTACAAGAACGTCCACGCCGCCTACACGCACATTCAGGCGCTGGCGGTCCCGTCCTGGGCTCCGGCTTTTGTGGAGCGGGCGCGGGGCTACGCGGCGCGGGGAGGGTAATATGATCGAACAGGAATTTTTAGTTTTCAAAGCGGTGGCGGAGAGCAGCAATATTTCCCTGGCGGCGCGGCACCTCCATATCAGTCAGCCGGCCGTCAGCCTCCAGATCCAAAATATGGAAAGTTACTACGGCGTTAAGCTGCTGGAGCGCAGCAACAAGGGCGTGCAGCTGACGGCGGCGGGCCAGACGTTTTACAATTACGCCACCGAAATGCTGCTCCGGCATGAAAAGCTGAAAGACGAGCTTTCCCAACTGGCGGAATGTCAGCGCGAGTATGTGAAGATCGGGGCCACGCTGACGATCGGCGAGTATGTGGTGCCGAATCTTTTGACGTATCTGTTCCGGGTCCGTCCGGACATCGATTTTAAGGTCAATATCGCGAACACGGAGTCCGTGACCCAGGATCTTTTGGAGCGCAAACTGCGGATCGGCCTGATCGAGGGGCCGGTGCGGGATCATCGGGATCTGGCCCAGGAGGAGTTTTGGCAGGACGAGCTTTTAGTCGTGACGCCGTTCCATCATCCTTGGGCGGCAAAAGGCTATGTGACGCTGAGCGAGCTGGCCGCCGCCCGTCTGATCATGCGCGAGGAAGGCTCGGGCACGCGCAAGGTGATCGAGAATATTTTCCATGAAAACGGCATCCGTCTCAGCGATATGAACATCATGATGGAAGTGGGCAATACCCAGGCGATCAAACAGCTGGTCGCGGCCGGTCTCGGAGTCACGATCATCTCAGCCCTGACCGTGCGGCAGGAATGTCTGGACCAGACGCTGCTCGGTCTCAAGGTGCAGGGGCTGGAGATGAGCCGCCCGTTTCGCCTTATAACATATAAAGACCATAATCTGACTAAGGCGGAGCTTTTTTTCCTGGATTTCCTGCGCAGCGACAATTTGGCGAAAGTTCTGCATGAGGAAGGCGGCTGCCTGACGGAGACAGAGACCGAGTGGGAGAGGTGAGTCTTCTGCTGCTCGGGGTCAGCCACCGGGCGGCGCCGGTGGAAGTGCGCGAGCGGCTGGCTTTCACCCCCCTGCAGACAGAGGAAGCCCTGCCCGCTCTTTTAGCTTGTCCGGGGATAAAAGAGGCGCTGATCCTTTCCACTTGCAACCGCACGGAGCTTTATCTGGGCGCGGAGGATTCCGCCGCGGCGCTGGCGGCCGCCAAGGCGTACTGGGCGCGGCGGAGCGGCCTGGAGACCGGGGAGCTGTCCGCCTGCGTCCAAACTCTCACAGGCCGCGAGGCCGCGCGTCATCTTTTTCGGGTCGCCGCCGGTCTGGACTCTTTGGTCTTGGGGGAAACCCAGATCCAATGTCAGGTCAAACAGGCCTATGCCTTGGCTCAGGCGGCGGGGAGCGCCGGCCGCGCGCTTCACCGCGTTTGTCAGCAGGCCCTCCGAGCGGGGAAAAAGGTGCGCGCGGAGACGGGGATCGACCAAAACCCCGTTTCCATCCCCTATATAGCCATAGAACTCACGCGCCGTCTGGCCGGCGGCGTCAGCAGCAAACGCGTCCTCATCCTCGGGGCCGGCAAGATGTGCCGCCTGGCGCTCAACCATCTGCGGGACGCCGGCGCCGAGAGCATCATCATCGCCAGCCGCACTTACGAAAACGCTCTGGCTCTGGCCGAGGAACACGGTTGCCGGGCGGCCCGCTTCAGCGCCCTGCCCGAGCATCTGGCCCAGGCCGACATCGTTCTGGCCGGCACGTCGGCCCGGCACGCCGTTCTCCCGGCCGGAGCGGTCGCTCAGGCCATGAAGGGGCGTCCCGCGCGCCCGCTCATCCTCATCGACATCGCCGTGCCCAGGGATATCGAGCCCGCGGCCGCAAAAATCCCCGGCGTCACGCTCAGGAGCGTCGACGACCTGAAAGAAGCCGAAAAGGCCAGCCGGGCGGCCCGGCTCGAGGCGGCCCGGCGCGGGGAGCGGATCATCGCCGCCGCCTGTGAGCAGCTGTTTGTTTGAGGCTATAATCGGCGTGAGGAAGCAAAAAATGTCAAGAGATATGAGTAACGCCGTGGAAAGCCCAAAACATCGTGATTTTACTGAGATAATTTTCCTCGCGGCGGCTTTGCTCGTCCTGTTGCTCGTATGGTTCCAATGGGATGCCGTGACGGTCATAACCGTTTTCCTGATGCCTTTCTATTGGCTAACTATTGGCGTTGTAGTCATCGGAATGATTGCGGCGGCGATTATCCAAGCGGTCAAAAGGCACAACGGTAAACCTCTCGTTCGCTTGCTTGCCCCCTTTGTTATCGTTGCGGCGCTGCTACTCGCGCTCCGATATGTTCCGTTTAATCGCCTTTATCTGGAAGCAGATTTTGCTTTGCACACGGCCGGGCGCGAGGAAGTCGTGCGCTTGATTGAGAATGGGGAAATTGATTTCGGAGACGAGCGAAGGGGTCGCGTCACGCTCCCCGCGCGGTACGCAAAGCTGTCTAAAGGCGGCGATGTGCTGATACATATCACTGACAGCGGCGTGGATGTGCTTTTCTTCACGTTCGACGGCGTTCTCGACAATTTTTCGGGCTACGCATACTCGTCCGCGGATTTGGAATCAGAGGTTTACACCTTTGCCCGGAAAGAGGACTTGCGAGAACTTGTGAAGAAGAAAGAGCATTGGTATTGGGTTTCGTCATCGTGAAAGACGCTGTTTAAGAAGAGGAGGAAAGTACAATGGGGCTGTTCGATAAGCTGAGAGGCAAACAAAAAGACAATGATGATATCCTGGCGATAATCCGCAGGGACGCTTTGCTTTCTGAAAAAGTCGGCGCACTTTGCAATATCGACGTTTATCCGTCGCTACAACCGCCATTCGCCCAAGTAAAGCCGAGTATTCCGGGAATGGCGTTCGGAAAAGACGGCGGCGGCGGGGAATATATTTTTTTAGAAGACGGCAGCATAGGTTATCTTGGAGCCGAGGGCGAGTGTGGGCGCGTCGCTGAGACATTGCGCGATGTTTTTGAGTTGGAATTGAATTGCGCATACAGTTGGTACAATTACGCGGAGCGAAAGTACATGGATTCACCCGAAATGCTCGCGCGCGACGTTCTCAAGTATGAAGTCGAGGGAAAAGAACAGTTTGCCGACGCTTATGGCGATGAACTGCCCGATTACGACACTTTGCGAAACGAGATCGCGAAAGCATTGAATTTGAAAATATCGAACGACGTCAGCAAGGACATTCTTCCCACCTTATTCAAATCCGCAACGCGGGAACCGCTGTTTTTCTTCATAGACGATGACGGAGAACGCTCCACGGAGGTAATGAAGTGAATCACCTTAATATTTTAACGAAAGAAGAAGTTTTATCTCAGGGAATTGAGTTTGATGGTGAGGATGTACATTGGGGCGGTGAATATGGTCAGCAAGTTTGTAAATGGACATAAAGGGTGCTGCATGGAAAAGTGATTCGCTGGTGTGAAAATGGAAAAACATATTTAGAAGCGGCGCGGAGAGCGGATTATCGCCGCCGCCTGTGAGCAACTGTTTGTTTGACGTCGGACGTCAGACAAATTGACTTTCACTGCGGTATGTCTTAAAATATCAAAGATAGGTGTTTTGCTTCTGCTAATAAAAAAGGAGCTTAAATAGCATGGATAATCAGGATATTCGCTGGAGACAACGATTTGAGAACTTTTCAAAAGCGTGCGCGTTGTTATCGGAAATCAACGGCTACGAACTTAACAAAACGCCGCCTATTATTCGAGAGGGCTTCATTCAACGATTCGAGATAACATTTGACTTAGCGTGGAAGACCGTGAACGATTATTTGCGGTATCTCGGGCACGACGTACAGCCCTCGCCGCGCCCGGTTATCAAAGAAGCGTTCGCGGCTAACGTGATTGTGGACGGTCAAGCGTTCATCAACATGCTTGAAGCGCGTAACGAGACGTCGCACAGGTACGACGAAGGCACGTTTAACAAAATTTTCCAGCAGATAAAAAGCGAGTTTTACCCCGCTCTTGAAGGATTGCGGGTTTATTTGGAAGTGTGCGCGAAATGAACATAGGGCTTTCGGATAAACACACTGAGCTTATTATCGATACATTAAGAGCTTCCGGCGTTTCGCGCGCGGTAGTGTTCGGCTCACGCGCAAAAGGCAATTGGCGCGATAATTCCGATATTGATATTGCCGTATTCGGCGACGTTAATATCGGGGGACTGTTGACAGACCTTGACGAACTGCCGACGCCGTATAAATTTGACGTGGTGAACTATGAAACCATAATCCATCAACCGCTTCGCGAACATATTGACCGCAGTGGCGTTGAATTGTACTCGCGGAGAATGTAGTTTTAAGAGGCGACCTAATGTCGGTGGCGGGAATCGCCAAACATCTGAATGTGGTCATACTTTTTCGGTCTATATCGCCGGGCGACTACTCAAATAAGTCTGAATGTGTGCCCGTGCGCGTCAGAAACAGTAATAGGGCATCTCCGGAAATTTTGTATATGAGTAACCAATCTGGCGTGATGTGGCACTCCCGGCAACCCGAATATTGCCCTTTCAGTGGATGATCATTGTATACGGCATCTAAGGTTTCGCCAGGAGTTCCTCCATCATTTGCTTGACGTCGGTGTACCCTTTCCCGATGGACTGGTCTTTTTCCATCTGCTCGACTTCTCGCATAGCCGCCAATGTTTCAGCGTTTGGAACGGATGGGCGCACATCAAAAGGAATACCGCCAACCATAATTGCTTTATGCAAAAAAATGTTGACCGCCTCAGATATAGTCATTCCGAACCCGTCGAATACTTGCTCCGCCTGTGCTTTGATTTCAGGCTTGACACGGACATAAATATTTGCGGCTTTTTCCATAAATATAACACCTCACCCACAGCTTATCACGATGTCCACACAATAGCAAGATATTTTTCGATCTGCTGTGTTGATTTAGGTAGGGACATTTATGTCCTTAGTGGCCATCGCTTCTAAAAATAACCTCAGTTTTTAACCGCACAACGGACATTCTGGCGGCTTTCTCAGCCGGGCAATCAACTGTTTGTTTTTTGAATATTAAAAAAGGCCAAAAAATATTTGCTTCCTTTCTGACGGCATATCATTTTATAATAATGCTATAAGATTTCGGGAAAATTCAGAAAAGGGAGACGAGCATATGGGAATCGAGCTCAAGAAAATCGCTCATGTTATTGATGAGCAGTACGCGGCGGAGACCGCGATGCTGCGGGAGATCAAAGCGGGATCCTACACCTTGGACGCTCCTTACGTTAAACTGAATCCTTACCTGATCGCGCCCCTGACGGCGCTGGTCTGCTTCACCACTCCGGAGGAAACGGAGGCAAAAGTCGTCGTAAAAGGCAAAGAGGCGGAAGGCGACATCGGTTTTTCCTTCCCGCGGGCCAAGGAACACCTCCTGCCGATTTACGGCCTGTACGCCGAGACGGACAACACTGTGGAGATCACGCTGGGGACCGGCGCGGTCAAGACCCTCAGCATCCGCACCGAAAAAGCTCCCGACTCCGTCCATCTGCCGACCGGCGTGAAATGCGTCCCCGGTTATCTCGGCGGCAAGGTCGTCTTCCTCAGCCCCACTTCCCCGGCCAGCACGGCGGCCTACGATTACCGGGGCGACGTGCGCTGGTACGGCACGCTGAATTTTGCCTTCGACCTGAAACGGGTCAAAAACGGGCGCCTGCTCATCGGTACCAACCGTCTGCTCCTGCCGCCTTACAACGTGACCGGCCTCTTTGAGATGGGCATGATTGGAAAAATTTACAAAGAATTCCGTCTGTTCGGCGGCTACCATCATGACCAGTTCGAGATGGAAGACGGCAATCTCCTGATCTTGACCCAAGACCCGTCGCAGGGCACCGTCGAGGATATGTGCGTGCTCGTCGACCGCGGCACCGGCCAGATCCTGAAGAGCTGGGACTACAAGAAGGTGCTGCCCCAGTACCCCACCGGCGGTTCCGGCAGTCAGGACGCGCATGACTGGTTCCATAACAACGCCGTCTGGTATGATAAAAAAACGCACAGCCTGACTTTCTCCGGGCGCCACCAGGATATCATCATCAACATCGGCTATGACGACCACGAGCTGAAGTGGATCATCGGCGACCCCGACAATTGGCCGCAGGAGATGGTGGACAAGTATTTCTTCAAACCGGTGGGCGACCTCTCGCGCTTTGACTGGCAGTATGAGCAGCACGCCTGTCTGGTGCTGCCGGACGGCGACGTCATGTGTTTTGACAACGGGCATTGGCGCGCCAAACGCAAGGAGAACTACGTCAAGGCGAGGGATAATTTTTCCCGCGGCGTGCGCTACCGGATCGACACGGAAAAAATGGAGATCGAGCAGATCTGGCAGTACGGCAAGGAACGGGGCGCGGAGTTCTTTTCCTCCTATATCTGCAACGTCGAGTACTACGGCGAAGGCCACTACCTCGTGCATTCCGGCGGTATCGGTTATATGAACGGCGAGGCGTGCGAGCTGCCGCCCGTGGCCTATCAGGACGAGGGCGTGCGGTTTAACTCGATCACCGTGGAGGTCAAAGACGATCAGGTCATGTACGAGCTGGAGATCCCGGCCAACTATTACCGGGCGGAGAAACTCGACCTCTACTGCCCCGAGGACGCGCTGACCTTCGGCAAGGGCGAGCTTCTGGGCTCGCTGGGCGTCACCGAAGAGTTCACGACGGTCCCGGATCTGCCTGCCGGCGGCGCCGTGCCGGAAAAATACGCCCTGAAGATGGCTCAAGAATCCGACCGCCTCGTGATCAAGGCTTTGTTTGAAAAAGGCCAGATGGTCATGCTGCTCCTAGAAGGCAAGACGACGCACGCCTATTTCGTCCCCACGACGAAGCGCCCGTATCTGGCCATGTGCGTAGGCACGTTCCTGGAAAACGACGAGCGCGCCGTGGAACTGCCGATCAGCTTTGAGAATATTTCCGGCGACTACAAGATTTCGTTGATCATCGACGAGTATAAGTATGACACCGGTGTGGAGATCAGTATTTGATGGAACTGTCCGCGGAAAAAACCTATGACGCGGTGATCGTCGGGGCCGGCCCTGCCGGCCTCACGGCCGCGATTTACGCCGTCCGGGCCAACCTCCGGGTTCTGCTCCTGGATCGCCTGGCGCCGGGCGGCAACATCATCAACACGAATGAAGTCGAAAACTATCCGGGTGCCGGGCGCCTGAGCGGGGCCGATCTGGCAATCAAAATGTTCGAGCATACCCAAAAATTGGGAGTGGAATTCGACTATCGCACCGTGACCAAAGTGAATGACGGCGGCGAGTGGAAGACCGTTCATTGCGAGGAGGACGACGCGGTCTTTAAGACCAGAACGGTGATTTTGGCTACGGGGACCGTGGCGCGGCGGCTGGGCGTCCCCGGTGAAGACCGCTGGGCCGGCGGCGGCATCTCCTGGTGCGCCGTTTGTGACGGCCCGCAGTACCGGGGCAAGGACGTCGTCGTCGTCGGCGGCGGCAACTCGGCGGTCGAGGAGTCTCTGTATCTGGCCAGCATCTGCCGCCGGGTGACCGTCGTCACCGACCTGGATCTGACCGCCGATCCCAAAGCCTGCGAGCGTCTGCGCGCCCTGCCGAACGTGGATGTCCATATCTGGCAGCAGGTGCTGGCTTTCACCGGCGAGGACCGGCTCACCGGCGTCTCGTTTCGGGGAGCGAAGTTCGATCAGGAGGAGCGCCGCGTCGCATGTGACGGCGTTTTTGAATACATCGGCTTTACCGCTTCCTCGGAAGCTTTCGCCCATCTCGGCATTACCGACCGCACCGGCTGCGTCGTCGCCGACACGCGGATGCGCACGGCGGCGCCTGGCGTCTTCGGAGCCGGCGACATCACGGTCAAACCGCTGCGCCAGATCGTCACCGCCTGCTCTGACGGCGCTCTGGCCGCCAACAGCGCCGCCGCTTATATAAAGGAATTATTATAATATGTTAAAAGAAATCACACAAACCGAATACGAAACTCTGGATATTACGGCGCCGACTTTGGTGGAGTTTTACTCGAAGACTTGCGGCCCATGTAAGATGCTGGGTTTTGTCCTCAAAGAGATCGAGAAAAGCCTGCCGGATTTCCCTATGTACCAGATCGATTTCGACGCTAACGCCGAACTGAAGGAGCGCCTTGGCGTCAAGGGCTTCCCGACGATCTTGCTTTACAAAGGCGGCGCCGAAGTGGAGCGTCTGGAAGGCCTGAAACAGAAACCCGTGGTTCAGAAAGCCATCGAAAGCCTGTTTTAATGGTTCCGCCGTAGAAAGAAAGGGACGGGCTTGCCCGTCCCTTCCCCCGTCACTGTTGGCAAGACCGCCTAAGCGTCTGCGACGCAAGGCGCTCTAGGCCCCAGTACGGACTCGACTATGCCGCTAAAGCGGCAGTCTCGTACCTGCATTCCGGCTTTATGCCGGAATCCATTCCCCTGCGATAACGTGGTCAATCTGTCCCTTTTGTTTTGGCTGTTCCGACTGCTTTGGCCGCTCTGAACGCCTCCGCTTTTACCTGCTTTTTCCTTTGGCGTTCTTTGCGTATCGCCTTTCTCTCGCGCGGCGCTTTCAGCCCCGCCGCTTCCAGCGCCCTAGGCCACGGTCCCAGCGCCCGCTTGATCCTGAGCGTCTCCTCGGGTCCCGCCGTGTCCGTTTTAATGGGCGGGCGCCCTAATTTCTCGGCCAGGGCGACGAGTATCGCGATACATTCCTTTTTCTCCGCCAGTTCTTCCGGCGATAATATTTTTTTCTTTGCCATACATAACCTGTCATTCAAAGATTGGGAACAGGGAACGGGCGGTTGCCGGCCGCCCGTTCTCTGTTATGATGAAAGAGTGAACCCGCTTATAACTACTTCGCGGCGCCGAAGGCGTAAACCTTGGTTTCCGCCGTGACGCCTCCGAAGTCCGCGCCCGCCGGGTCATTCCCCGGGGTGAGGACGATGGCGGCGCCGCTTCTGGCGGCGAGAGCCGAGCCGGTCAGGGCGTCGACCAACGTGCCGCCGTCCGCCGTGTAGATATTCGTGTACTCAAAAGGCAGGGCGTCGCGGATGGCCTTGTTCGTCTCGTAGCGCGTCGCTCCGTAGAGACGCGTCGCGCCGGGGATGTCACGCACCAGGGCCGGGCCGCCCAAGATATAGACCGGAGCGCCTGTGGCCGGCGTACCCGCGGCCAGACCGACTGTGCCGTCCGGCCCGGCGATCTGGATCAGATAACCGTGGGCCGCGGCGTAGGAGGCGGCGGAAACAGCATCCGCCACGGCGTTATAGCCGACGACAAACGTCCCCTGCGGCTCGGACAGTTTCGCCCCGATCAGGGCCGCCGTCTCAAACCGGCTCGCCCCGCGCAAAGTCTCAACCGTGAGACCGGGCAGCGCCGCCCTTAGCGCCTCAATCGCCGCCTGGCTCAAAGCGCCGACAGCGTAAACTTTCTTCGCGCCTAGGCGCTGGATCTCCGCGACCACAGCCGGGTCAAGACCGCCGGTACTGAGGAGTATCGGCGCGTCCTCCTGCCCGGCCAGCGGGGCCACGGCCAGAGCGTCGATCAGATTATTCTGTCCGCCGGGGGCGAGGATCACCGTCTCGGCGCTCTCCCAGCCTTGGCGGGAGATGGCGACGGAGGTGAGGACCCGATCCGCGCCGCTGATATAGGAGAGACTGGCCCGGCTGACCGTGATGGGCGCGGCGGGGTCAGCCGGCGTGACCGGCGGCGCAATATTCGAGACCGGGCCGCTGCCGCCGTTCGGTATGGGCCGCTTGGATATGACCGGATCTTCCGGAGCAGGCTGCTCAGGCGGTTCTTCTTGCTTAGGTTCCACATAGCCGACCGCGTAGTGCGAGAGGTGATTGGTGGTAAATGTGACTTTCCCCACGCTGTACCGTGACAGCACTTCCTCCGCGTTGCCGCCGTCCACATACCAGACAGTGACGCCGTCCGCGGTCTCTCCGTCATTCAACTCATAGGGCAAAGAAATCGTCAGTTCTGTAGCGGAAGACCATTTGATCTCCACATTGTAAGTGTCGTTCAGCAAGCGGTAAACGCTCAGTTCATACAGCGCCGCGCCCGAGTCCGGCACTGTCTGCGGCAGTTCCGCATCCGCTCGGGCGATCACGATATGCGCGTCGGTATTTTCCGCAGTGCCCAGAGCGCGGATGGCGGCCCTGTTCAGGCTGATATCGCCCACAGGCGACGTGACGCTGACATTGTCGATAGCGCCGTCATTCAGGACGCTTACGACCGCAGCCGGCAAAGCGATATACACCGCGTCCGGCGTTTCAGCGCCCTTCGGCAGTGTCACCGGGATCTCCACCGTCGTAACGGCGACGCCGCCCTTGGTCTCCGCCGCCTCGCGCGCCTCGTCAACAGCTTTGTTCACTGCTATTTCCGCCGCATCTGCGTCCACCGTGACCGCGGCGACTGTGAAGCCGTTTTCGTCAGTTGTTATATCATCCGATGTGACCTCGACATCAATTCGAACGTTGACGTCGGTGGCATCGTCAGGTGGGATTAGCCAGCCGTCCGGGTACTCCTTCGTGCCGCCTTCCATGTCCGTTTCCAGCAGGAAATCGTCCGCATAATGCCAGACGATCTCATCGCCGGCCTCGACCATATGGTCGCGCAGACTTTCACCCGAGTGTTCGCCGTTGATCGTGTACATCCAGCCGGCGTGAGGGCCGTTCGTGAACTCGGCCAGCATGCCGCCGCCGAATCTCGCCGGGATCTCGATCTGGGTAATATAGCCTCTCTGGCCTTCCACATAACTCAGGCCGGCATTTTCCAGCGCCCAGGCAAAGACCTCGGCCACGGGGACGCTCGCGCCCGCCTCTGCGGGATAGCGCACGGGATTGATCCAGTTCTGATATTCGGTCCACTCGCCGTAACCGTCATAGTCCGGGTGCAGGGCCGCGCCGACCAGACGGAAGCCGATAGAATCCGCCTTGGCGTCAGCGGCGCTCCTGACAGTGACGTCAAAAATCTTCTCAAGCATAAAACCTTTAGGGGCGCTGACCGTCGCCGTCAAAGTCACGGCGATATCCCGCGTTCCGGGCGTGACCTTGCCGGTTTCCGGGTCGATCGTCAGCGGTTTGTTTGAATTCCAAGTGATAGTCGTGCCGAAATTACCAGAATTTAGCAAAACCAGATCTTCTGTAACTTCGCTCTCCAGGCTGAGCGTGGACGCCGTTTCCCGGGCCAGATGCTCGCCCA
>JAISAH010000078.1 GCA_031266805.1 Gracilibacteraceae bacterium | reverse complement strand
TATCTGCAGTTTTGTCACTTGATTCGGGCATCGGATCGCGTCTCCTTCCTGCTGAGTATAGCACCAGCATACACGATCCCTATTGAATTGTAAATACATTATTTTTGTATCTACACCCGAGGGGAATGGAGGACTTGATTTTCATTCGCAGAAATGGCATAATGCTTTACGGGTATCCTATCCTAAGGAGGACGCATGAAAAGCTGCAATTGGCTCACAGCGGTGTTTATCCTTATCATCGGCGGGTTTTTCCTCTTGAACCGCCTGATCCCGCCGCCGGAATTCTCCGCGAGCGAACGGCGCCTGCTGAGGGTGATGCCGGAATTTAGCGGCGCTTCGGTGTTGAGCGGCGCTTTCATGTCGGATTTTGAGGATTACGCCGCGGACAGTTTTGTTTTTCGCGACGGGCTGCGCTCGCTCAAAGCGGCGGCGGTTTTTGGCTTGTTTCGCCAGTCGGATAAATCCGGCCTTTATTACAACGCGACGGCGGGGGCCGGCAAGATCGAAAAACTGAACGAGGCCTCCCTCGCCCGCGTGGCGGCGAAAATAGGCGTGTTGGCGGCGGGACTGGAGGAATGCCGGCTTTATTATGCCGTGATTCCGGACAAGAGTATTTACGCGGGGCGGCCCCTGCCGGGTTTTGACCCGGAGACGGCGCGCCGGGCCATGGCGGCGGTCCTGGGGGATCGCCTGACCTATATCGATATCGTCCCCGCGCTGACCGGGGAGGATTTTTACCGCACGGACCTGCACTGGGATCAGGCGCGGCTCGCCGGCGTGCTGGACGCGTTGGGCGCGGGCATGGGACTGGCGCCCGCCGCTTTCTTTGCGCCGGAAACGCTGGGGGATTTCACCGGCGTTTATGCCGGTCAGCTGGCTCTGCCGATAGAGCCCGACCAGATGACGATCATGACCGCGCCGGCCCTGACGGAAGCCGAGGCCCAGTATCTGGGTCAGGACGGAGTCTTCCGCGCCGGGGCGATCTATGACCGGGAAGCGTTTGCCGGGCGCGACCCCTACGATGTTTTCCTGCGCGGGGCGCAGCCGCTTATCGTCTTGGATAACCCGGCGGCCGATACGGACAAAGAGCTGTATCTTTTCCGCGATTCGTTCGGCTCGAGCCTGGGACCGCTGCTTCTCCCCTCCTACGCCCGCGTGACCTTCATAGATCTGCGCTATATCGACAGCCGGGCCTTGGGCCAATATGTGACGTTCACTCCCGGCGCGGACGTGCTTTTTCTGTACAGCGCCCAGATCCTGAACAATGAAACGGTGCTGCTCGCCCCCGTCAGTTAAAGGGCAAAGCCACTTACGGGGCGGCCCCAGTTGTACGGGAGCAGAGCCGGCTATAATACAAAAAAGCTATGGAGGAGAGCAACTAAATGGCTGTCAATCGTGTGGAAATCAAGGATTTTCTCGTATTCAAGGGAGATTTCGCAATGGACTTCTGCCCCGGCGTGAACGTGCTTATCGGCAGCAACGGGACGGGCAAGACGACGCTGCTGAGGACTTTGTATGGCGGTTGCAAGTGGCGCCCCTATATCACGGATACAAGTTACAATAAACCTCTTGAATATATGTTTGGGGTTGATAGTTTCAATCAAACAGGCGGTACAGTAGATATTACGTTATCGGATGGTTTCATATTGAAGTTCATTATAGATAGCGAGGGTAAGAGAAATTATCCAGACAACGACAAACAAGTAAAGTCTATAGTCTATATACCCGAGAAAGATATGCTTGAACACTCACGCGGGTTGCCGGAAACCGTTGAAAGAAGCAAAGGCGAGATGAGTTTTAACAATTCGCACCTTGATATTATCCAAAAAGCGAGAGCCGTGTCGCAGGGTTATAACGAACCGCTTGTGAAAGAGATAAACAGCGTTATAGGCGGCGAGATTTATTGTGATGGTGTCAATTTCTATATGAAGCGCGGTGATAGTAAAGTCTCATTTTCGCAGGAGGCATCTGCATATAAGAAATTTGCTTTACTTGCGAGGCTTCTTGACAACGGAAGCATAGAACCTGGTTCTGTACTCTTTTGGGACGAACCGGAAAACAGCCTGAATCCGGAACTCGTGCCTGTGCTTGTGGACATTCTCCTTGAATTGTCACGGAATGGCGTGCAAGTGTTCATTGCCACGCATAGCAAGATTCTCTCTGAGTATTTCGCTGTCAGCCGTCAAAAGGGCGATACGGTGTTCTTCTATTCGCTCTACAAAGAAGGAGAACAAATCAAGTACGACAAAGACGACCGCTTTGACTTGCTTGTACCGAACAATTTGACATCCGAACCCGTGCGCCTTTACGAAAAGCAGATAGAGAAGGGGTTGGGCGGCAATGAGTGACGTTATTACCGAAAGCGGCATGAATTTTGCCGCTGACAACACCTTTCATATTGAGAAGTCGCCGCTCTATGCACAAATAGGCGGCGGCGTAAGGTCGGTTGAGTTCGTCCGCTCCAAGGGCGATAAGCTGTTGTTCGTGGAAGCGAAATCTTCCTTCGCCAATCCGAACAATATTGATGCAAGTAATTATGCAAAGTTTCAATCAGCAGTTGAAGAAGTCTGCGAAAAGTTCATACACTCGCTAAATATGTATGCATCTGTCGAAGTGGGAACCGCAAATGTACCATTCCCTGATAGCTTTCAGCCGCCGATCACAGCAAACCTTACATTCGTCCTTGTGGTGAAAGGCCATGAACATGGATGGTGTATGCCAATATCAGAAAGCCTAGTGGAAGCATTGCCCATCTACATAAAAAAGATATGGAGGCCGACTGTTTATGTCGTCAACCAAGAAACCGCGAAAAAGTGGCATTTAATCGCCAG
>JAISAH010000046.1 GCA_031266805.1 Gracilibacteraceae bacterium | reverse complement strand
GGTCATATTCATTCTTGTCTTTGACAAAGACAGTTGCGTCTTTTTCCACATATGCGCCATCAGGAATACCTACAATTACGTTTCTGTAAATCGCCATTATATTCGCTCCTTTTATTAGTTCACCATCAACTAATAATATATCACGAATTTAATGAAATTGCAAGCGGCTGTAGCGCTTTATTTATAAGAATTTTATGAGGATATAATGTATTATTTTATTGGATTTTAGTAGGGATTTTTGAAAAGTTCACGTTTATAAAACGGCTTAACGGCGTAGCGATTATTTTTTTGAGAATTATGTTTCCGAAAAGATAATGGTTCATGCCCTATATACTCGACATTGAACAGCGCACCTTTATGCCCATTCGCAGGGTCGTTATATAGCTTATCCCCTTTTGTTAGGCTTTCGATCTTTGGATTAGAGACGCTATTGACTTTATTAATAATATCCAAACATTTTGAATCCTGTATCCAGTTACAATTTCTCGTGACCGCTTGAAATGAATTACTCACAATATGTAACAAAGATGTTTTGCATGTGCCGTTTGTGCCGGATAAAATGTTTACTCCGCTAGTAAAATCGAATTTCATATTGCTCATTTTGCGATAGCGAGTAACAGTTATTCTCTTTATCATGCCGACACCTCCAAAAATTTTGCGTACCTACTTCGGGCCAAGTTGGACTGAAGTTCAGCGGCTTAAAATCACTTTTCCTATTATTACCTCACCATCGGGCCAAGCGGTAATGTGACAGAGGGCTGCGGTATCATGGACAAAAATACCACAGCCCTTTTTTTATTTATTCCGCCTTTCGCTTTTTTCGTGGGCTCTGGGCTTGGATTCCGGATTGCATTGGTGCCGAAGGCCGGGGTCGAACCGGCACGAGGTTTCCCCCATCGGTTTTTGAGACCGACGCGTCTGCCTATTCCGCCACTTCGGCATGCATCGGACATAATCTTACCATTTTTTATCGTGACCGTCAAGGTCTGTCGCGCTGAAAATCTAAACCTCAATCTTCAACGCGTTTACGTCGCTATCTTTGTCATAAGAGCGTTCAATGCTTTTGGCCGTGTTTCTCACCAGCGCCACAGAAAGCTCGTCGCCCGTTTCCAGGGCGTCCCTGTCCTCGCCGGGGTATGTGACGGATACACGGTAAGCGTCGCGGCTTTCGGGAAAGCTGACAGTCAATTCGCAGGCGCCGAACTGCGGCGCGACGACATTCAGCACCAACTCCTCGGCGATGAGCCGGAGTTGGTTGGCCTTTTTATCGTCCACGGCGTAACGGAAGCAAAAATCGTCAATGCCGCTTAACATCTCGATAAAGTCGAAATCTCGGGATGTGACCGAAAACGTAAATGTTTTGATTTTGAATATAAAAGTCTGCGTTTTGGGCCGTTGGGGTTTGTCAAAAATCTCCTCTGGCGTTCCGCTCTCATAAATTCCGCGTTCGTCCATAAAGAACACCCGGCTCGAAATGTTCCTCGCGAACTCCATTTCGTGGGTCACGATCAACATGGTCATTCCGCTTTTGGCGAGATTGCGGATAACCGCCGTCACTTCGCCGACCATCGTGGGGTCCAGAGCGCTTGTGGGCTCGTCAAACAGGATGATGTCGGGTTCCATGGCCAGACAGCGCGCAATGGCCACCCGCTGCTTCTGACCGCCGGAGAGCTGGTGGGGAAAATGATGCGCGCGCTCGGATAAGCCGACTGTTTTCAGGATCTCATGCGCCCTTTTTTCGGCTTCGGCGAGGGGTTTCTTCAACAGATCCGTCTGCCCGATGGTGATGTTTTTCATGACATCCATATTCGCGAACAGCCCGAAACTCTGAAACACCATGACCATCTTCCGGCGCGCTTCGTCGATGTTTTGTTTCGAAAGCTTTTGGTCTTTAAAGCATATGGTCCCCTCCGTCGGCGGGTCAAGAAAGTTCAGCCCCCGCAGAAGCGTGCTTTTCCCCGTACCGGAAGGACCGATAATGGAAATGACTTCCCCTTGCGCCACATCGAAGCTGACGTTTTCCAGAATGGTGTTTTCACCGTAACGCTTCGTGAAATTCTCGGCGGACAGTATTTTCATTTCGTTATCCTCCTGATGATGAGTTTAAACACCGCGACCATGATCAATGTGATCGCCAGATACACAAGCGCTACAAACAAAATCGGGAAATACGCGTCGTAGGTGCGGCTGCGGATAATATCGCCGGCCCTTGACAGGTCCTGAATGGCGATATACCCGACGATGGCCGTGCTTTTCACCAGTTCCACGAACCCGTTCAGATAACCGGGCAAGGCGACTTTGAGCGCCTGAGGCAGCGTCACGCGCCTGAAAGCGCCGAATGCGGTGAAGCCGATACTTCGCGCCGCTTCGATCTGAACAGGATCCACCGTGTCAATGGCGTTTTTCAGGCTGCCGCCGACATTCGCGCCCTGCACGAGCGCAAAGGCCACGACCGCCACGAGGACCGAGGAAATGCTGCTTTTTCCGAATACGATATAATAAAACACCATCAGCAGCACCACGATAGGCAGTCCGTGGATAATGGCGTTGTAAACGTTTGCCGGGATCCGAGCCCACTTTGTTTTGCGCACAAGCAGGAAGCAGACAAAGCATCCGAGCAAAGTCCCGAGTATGAGCGCCAATACGGAGATGGTCAGCGTTACGCCCAGACCGCTTGCAATCAGTTTCCATCGGTTTTCCTGCACAAGATTGTTTTGGACGCCGTTTTTCAGCCAAGCTATGAAACCGGCGTTATCTTCGTAGCTCCCTTGCGGCATGGGTGAATCCGAGCCGCTTTTTACGATCAAATACGCATGAGAGGTCAGAAGCGTGTCCCCAAAGATCATGTTTTTTTCACGCTCCGGCGTTTTCGCCAAGAGGCACGCGCTCATATCGGCCGAGCCGCTGACGACATACGGCTCTATGGCGTCGTAGCCCATCGTGGTGATGTTAAGGTCCATACCCAGATATTTCGCGAAGCGTTCGATCATGTCGATGTCAAATCCTTCCACTTTTCCGTCGTCGGCAATATACACCAAGGGCGGAAAGTTTCCGGTATCGCAAACGTTAAGCGTGCCGTTCACGGGCTGCAAAACCTGATGGGGGATATCCGCCTCCGCCGGCAAGCCCGTGCGGTCAAACCAAAAATCACTCATCAGGTCGAGAGAGCCATCCGCCTTAATGAGGGCGACCCACTCGTTATATTTATCGCGCAAGGCTTCGTCATGGAAAATAGGCGACAGATACTGCGCATAATAGGTTTCGGGAATTTCCAGAAAATCCAGGCTGTAAGCGGAAAGGCTCTCAACCTGCGGCAAAACCGTATTCGCCAGGATGACCGCGTCAACCTTTCCCGCGTCCAAGGCGGCGAGCATATCCGCCTGTGTCGCGTAGCTGATGATTTCCCCGGCGCCAAGCTGCTCGGCCACCGCGTCGAAAGTGTCGCCTAATTCGACGCCGATTTTCGCGCCCGCATAGTCTTCGATCGCCTTCGGCGCGCTCGAACTGGCGGCGAGTTTCCTCGTGACTATGTGCGCGCTGCTGTAGAAGTACGGGTCCGTAAACAGCACGCTTTTCCGGCGTTCTTCCGTGAGCGTGATATTCGCCGCGCCTATGTCGGCCTTGCCGGAAACCACATAAGGGATGAGCCCCCCAAACGCCATCGCTTCAAAGCGCACGTCTTTGCCGAGATACCGGGCGAAACGGCGCATATTTTCGATGTCGAACCCCGTTATTTCCCCATTGTTTCCGATGTATGACCAAAGAGGGGACTCTCCGGTCGTGGCGACAACAAGCGTTCCGTTTTCTCCCGTGAGCGGAATATCCGGCAAAACCGGGTCGCCCGCGGCGTGCAGCCAGCGGTCCTGCATCTCCGCCAAAGTGCCGTCGGCTTCGATTTCCGCGAGAAAGGCGTTATAGACGTCGATGATATCCTGCCGGCCGGATATCGCGCCGGTGGGGGCATAAAACATCTCACTGGGGACGGGAATGGTTTCCAAATCGGAATATAGCTCGTCTTGAAGAAGTTTTTCCGCGATCAACGCGTCCATAACGGAAAAATACGCCTTGCCGGCGCGCACCGCCTCGACCGGCGTGACATGATCGTCAAAGTACAGAATTTCGGCAGGGGAGAAATTATTTTGCACGATCCCATCATAAATCGAACCGGTCATCACCGAGGCGTTTTTACCGACAAAATCCTGCCAGTCGCGCTGCGCGCCCGAACTGTCCCCGGATCTCCGCGTGACTATGAGCGCGCCGCTGTTGAAGTACGGCTCTGTGAACATCACGCTTTTCCGGCGTTCTTCCGTGATCGTTATATCCCCCGCGCCTATGTCGGCCTTGCCGGAAACCACATAGGGGATCAGCCCCGCAAAGGCCATCGTCTCAAACCGCACGTCCATGCCGAGATACCGGGCGAAACGCCGCATATTTTCAATCTCAAATCCCATCAATTCCCCATCGCCCCCGCGGTACGACCACAGAGGAGAGGTTCCGTCCGTGGCGACGACCAGCATTCCGTTTTCGCCCGTGAGCGGAATGTCCGGCAAAACCGGATCGCCCGCGGAATACAGCCAGCGGTCCTGCATCTCCGCCAAAGTGCCGTCGGCCGTGATTTCCGTGAGAAAGGCGTTATAGGCGTCGATGATATCCTGCCGGCCGGACATGGCGCCGATGGGGGAATCAAACATGTCTCGGGGAACGGGAAGGGCTTCCAGATCGGAATATCGCTCGTCTTGAAGAACTTTTTTCGCAATCAACTCGTCCGCAATGGAAAAATATGCCTTTCCGGCGTGCACCGCCTCAATAGCCGCGACATAATCCTCAAAGTACAGCGTTTCGGCAGGAGAGAAATTATTTTGCAATAATCCGTCAAAAATCGTACCGGTCATCACCGAGGCGCTTTCGCCGACGAAATCCTGCCAGCCGCGCTGGCTGCCCGAAGCGAGAACCGGAGATCCTCCGAAACATGGCAGCGCCATGACGATCGCAAGAAACAAAAAGAGCAGCGTTCGTTTGTTCATTCCTTCCCTCCGGTCTTTTCGCTTTATTACTGTCAAAACCGTCCGTTCAACAATTTGAAATTCTGGCATTATTTTAACATATTCGTGCCGGGAAAGCAATTCTTGTGTTTCCGGCGTCAACTTGATAAAATCGAAATGACTACTGTTCAGACTCGGGCTATGCCGCTAAAACGGCAGTCTCATACCTGAGATAGGGAACGGGGATGGATTCCGGCATAAAGCCGGAATGACGGACGGGGGATCCGGTTCCATTCTCTCCCCTCCCGTCATTCTGGGCTCGTCCCAGAATCCATGTTCCATGAAGGAGGATGGATCCCAGCATAAAGCCGGAATGACGGCGGAGTAGGGTGCGCTTGCCCCGATCGTAAAAATGTTGTATACTACATATTAGAAAACGAAACGCGGAAGGAGTGCGTCCGTTGAAAATCCTGGTCAGCGCGAAGGTGGCCCCGGCCGGTCTGGCTCTCCTGCGAGAGGCCGGAACGGTGGACACATATACTCATATAGGGCGTGACGAACTGAAAAACGCTATCGGCGCTTACGACGCTTTGATCGTGCGGGGAGACACCGTGGTGGATGAAGAAGTCGTCGCGGCCGGCGTCAACCTGAAAGTGATCGGGCGGGCCGGTCTGGAAGTGGACCAGATAGACATCCCGGCCGCCACGCGCCACGGCGTCATGGTGCTGAACGCGCCTCAGGGCGCCAGCGCTTCGCATATAGAATACACGATCGGTATGCTGCTGGCCCTGAGCCGGCGGATCCCGCTCGCTTGCGCGGCGGCGCGGGCTGGAAACTGGGGGGAGCGCGAATCTATTCTCGGTACGGAGCTGAGGGAAAAAACGCTCGGCATCATCGGGTTCGGCCGCGTAGGCGCCGGTTTGGCTGAACGCGCCCGTTCTTTTCATATGAAAATACTGGCCCATGATCCCTTCATCAGCAAAGCGCGCGGGCGGGAAATGGGGGCGGAACTGACGGATCTGCCCTCGCTTCTCGCTCAATCTGATTATATATCGCTGCATATTCCCCTCAGCGAGGATTCCCGCCATTTGCTGGGCGCCGAAGCCTTCGGCCGGATGAAACCCGGCGTCCGCGTCATCAACTGCGCCCGCGGCGGCCTGATAGACGAAACCGCGCTGCTGGCCGCCCTGCAAAGCGGCCGGGTAGCCGGGGCGGCGCTGGACGGCTTTGAAGAGGAACCGCTCAAAGCCGATCACCCTTTTTTAAACATGAAACAGGTCATATGTACTCCGCGGCTGGCGGCGCGGACGCTGGAAGCGGAGAACGAAGTGGCGGTCGTCGTGGCCCGCGGGGTGCTGGCGGCTCTGCGAGCGGAACCGGTGGCCACTTCCCTCAATATCCCGCCTGTTTCCCGCTCGGTGATGGAAACGATTCGCCCTTACCTGATCCTGGTGGAAAAAATGGGGGCGCTGGCCGTGCATCTGACCGGCGGGGGGATCAAAAGCGTGGAAGTGAGCTATAACGGCGAGATTAGCGCCGTCGACACGAAGATGCTGACGCTCGGCGCCTTGAAAGGCATCCTCAATCCCATCCTGCAGGAGGACGTTAATTTTGTCAACGCGCCGGAAGTAGCCAAAGCCAGAGGAATCACCGTCACTGAGTTCAAGAGTCCCGATACGGAAAATTTTGTCGATCTCATCACCGTCAAAATCAAGACGGATGAAGCGGCGTGCGAAGTGGCCGGCACGCTGTTTGGCCGCGCTTTAGGCCGGATCGTGCGCATCAACGGCTGCCGCGTCGACGTCGAGCCCCAGGGTTGGCTGCTGTGGATACCGCACGACAATATGCCGGGCATGGTGGGCAAAGTCGGTCTGGCTTTGGGTGAGAAGGGCATAAATATTAACAGCATGCAGCTGGCGGCGACCGAGGACAAAAACGTAAGCGTCATGATCCTCTCCATCGGCCAGGATGTGGGGAAAGACGTCGCGCGGGCGCTCATCGCTCTGGATGGCGTCCACGGCGTGAAAAAAGTCGTTTTCAACTGAGAAACCGGCGCTTGGAGGATTCTGTATGGCAAAACCGGTGGTGGCTATAGTCGGCCGTCCCAACGTGGGCAAATCGACGCTGTTTAATCGTCTGACCGGCGGTTTTACGGCGATAGTGGAAGACACGCCGGGCGTGACGCGGGATCGGTTATACCGCGACGGAGACTGGCGCGGGCGAAAATTCACTTTGATAGACACGGGCGGCATTGATCTGAGGACGAGCGGCGCGCCGCTGGCGGAGCAGACGCGGCGGCAGGCGGAGGTGGCGGCGGCGGAAGCCGATCTGGCCCTTTTTCTGGTTGACGGGCAATCAGGCCCGACGGAGGAAGACGAACAGATTGCCCGGTTTTTGCGGCGCGGCGGCAAACCGGTGCTGCTGGTCGTGAATAAGATCGAGAGTTTTACAAATTTTACCAACGGCGCCCATGAGTACCTCTCTCTGGGCATCGGAGCGCCTCTGCCTGTCTCCGCCGCCCACGGTCTCAATACCGGCGACCTGCTGGACGCGGTCATGGCGGCGCTGCCGGCGGGAGCGGCGGAGGACGGCGATCCGGATATCGTGCGCGTCGCCGTCGTCGGGCGGCCCAATGTCGGGAAGTCGTCGCTCGTCAACAAGCTGCTCGGCGCGGAGCGCGTGATCGTCAGCGACATACCCGGCACGACGCGGGACGCGGTCGATACGCCGTTTGTCTATGAGGACCGGCATTATACTTTGATCGATACGGCCGGCATCCGGCGCAAAAATAAAATCGCCGTTCAGACGGAAAACTACAGCGTCATCCGCGCCCTGCGCGCCATTGACCGCTGCGATGTGGCCCTCATGCTGCTGGACGCCGTCGAGGGCGTGACGGAACAGGACAAACGCATTGCCGGCTATGTCCATGAAGCGGGCAAGGGGATCATTCTCATCCTCAATAAATGGGATTTAGTGGAAAAAGATAGCAAGACCCTGAGCAAAGTGGAGAAGGAAGTACGGGAGGACACCGGTTTTCTCCACTACGCGCCGACGCAGTTCATTTCCGCTCTGACCGGTCAGCGCGTGCATAAGATAATGGAACTGGTGGAATTCGTGGCGGAGCAGAACAGCCGCCGCGTGCAGACGAGCGTTTTGAACGCGGAATTGCGCGAGTGGCTCTATATGAACCCGCCGCCGGGAGACAAAGGCAAGCGCCTGAAAATTTTTTACGCGACCCAGCAAAGCGTGCAGCCGCCGACATTTATTTTCTTCGTCAACGACCCGGATATCCTGCATTTTTCCTACAAGCGCTACTTGGAAAACCGGCTGCGCGGCGCTTTCGGGTTTGAGGGCGCGCCGATCCGCATGATCATCCGGCAAAGGGAGGAATCGGCTTGATGTGGGAATATTTGGTATTCCCGCTCGCTTATCTGCTTGGCGCTTTCCCGTCGGCCTGGCTGGCGGGGCGGGCGGCCGGCACGGACGTGCGCAAGGCCGGCAGCGGCAATATGGGCGCGACCAACGCTTTGCGCGTTTTGGGCAAACGGTGGGGACTGGCGGTTTTCGCGGCGGATATAGTAAAAGGCGGCTTGGCGGTCTGGCTGACGTTAAACGTTTTCGGCCCCTGGGGCGGCGTCGCCGGCGGGATGCTGGCTTTGCTCGCCCACAGTTTCAACCCGTTTTTCGGATTCAAGCCCAGCGGCAAGGGCGCGGCCTCCGGTCTCGGCATCGTCATCATCCTTATGCCGAAAGAGACGGTCGCGGCCTTGGCGGTATTTTGCATCGTTCTCGCCGTCTGGCGCTATGTGTCCCTTGCCTCTATCACGGCCGCTTTCACGCTGCTGGCCGCCATGTTCATATTCCGGGAACCGCCGCCGCTTCTGGTTTTCGGCCTGGCGGGCGTGGCTTTGCTCGTCGGGCGGCATCGGGCCAATATCGAGCGCCTGCTGGCCGGTACGGAGCCTAAGATAGGAGAAAAGGGGACTACTGCTCCAAAGGAGTAACAGTATGAGCATACTCGCCGCTTTCGCCGTGCCGCATCCTCCCCTCATCGTGCCGGAAGTGGGGCGCGGTGAGGAAAGAGTCATCCAAAAAACAATCGACGCCTATCACAGCGTGGCTCAGGCAGTCAGCCGGCTGGCGCCGGAAACCGTGATCGTGGTTTCCCCGCACGCCACCTGTTACCGGGATTATATCCATATCTCGCCCGGCGCCGGCGCCAGAGGTGATTTTGCCCGTTTCGGCGTGGCGGAAGTCGCGGCGCGAGCCGCGTATGACGAGGATTTTGCCGGCGCGCTGGCAGAGGCGGCAGCGTCTTTGCCAGCCGGCCTCGAAGGGGAGACGGATCCGGAACTTGATCACGGCGTTCTCATTCCCCTGTATTTCCTCAATGCGGTTTACCGCGCCTATAAGCTCGTGCGCGTCGGCATCTCCGCCTTGCCGCCCTCGGCCCATCACGCGCTGGGGCGGCTGATCGGCGATACGGCGGTCAAACTGGACCGCCGCGCCGTGTTCATCGCCAGCGGTGATCTTTCGCACCGGTTGCTCGCCTCCGGCCCGTACGGTTTTCACCCGTCCGGCCCCCGGTTTGACGCCTGGGCGGCGGAGAATATCCGGACGGGCGCGGTGGAAAATTTTCTCAACCCGGATGAGGACTTATGCGCTGAGGCGGCGGAATGTGGTCTCCGCCCGCTGCAGGTTTTGACGGGCGTGCTGGACGGTCTGAATTTCACCTCGGAGTTGCTTTCCTACGAAGGACCCTTCGGCGTCGGTTACGCGGTCGCGTCTTTTGAACCAGAAGCATAACGATCATTTTTCATGTAATATCTTCTTTTGTTGCATAGCCGGTTTGAATCCGCGCCGCTGTTTACACAGTAAATAATATATGATATACTGACGCAGCAGCCTAAACCGGGAGATGATTTTTCCTGTGAGCAAAAAATCCGTTAAAAATAAACCGCCGGAACCGCCGCCCAAAGCCGGCTTGTCCCCTCAGGTCCAAGCGCTCTTGTGTCTGGGCGCGGGCGTCCTGTTTTTTTTCGCCGTCGCTCTCATCGGCGCTTTCGATTCGGCGGTGGAGAAGGCGATGGCCATCGCCGCCTGTCTGGTTTTGCTATTCGTTTGCCTGATGTCCGTAACTGAAAAATTTAGCCGTTTCCTGGCGCCGACGGCTTTGTCTTTGACGCTTTATGTGCTAATCGGCGGCGTCTCCACTTTATACGCCGTAGCGGGCAAGTTTGCCGTCTCGGAATTCGCGAAGCTGTTCGTGGCTTTTGTCTTATATACCGTGGTCCTTCGCTTTTTTACGCCGGGAACACCGGGTGTTCGCCGGCTTTGTACGGTTTTGGCCGCCGTTGCCGCCGTTTTCAGCCTTATCAGCATTGACGCCGCTTCCGCCGGGTTCTGCACAAAAATTTTCCGCGCCGTGCTCGGCCTCGTCACTCCGGCCTACGCGAACGCCGGTTCCGTGTTGACCGGCGCCCGTATCAGCTCCATATTCAACACGCCGAACATTTTCGGCGGCGTCGCCGGGCTCGGACTCTTGCTGTCGGTATATCTGACGGCCACTGCCGCGGCGCGGCGGGAAAAATATCTGCAAACGGTTTTTCTGGCCGTGACGGCTCTCGCTTTCCTGTTCACTTTCAGCATGGGGGCGACGCTGTGTCTGGCGGTCGCCGCCGTGGTCATGCTGATCACGGCCGCTCCCGCCGAAAGAGCCCGTTTTTTTGTCCTCATGCTGGAAACGGTATTAATCGGCCTGATCGTCATGTATTTTTCCTTCGAATTTCTCGGATTCTCCGACGCAAGGGCTTGGATCCCCATTTTGGGCTGCGTGATTGCCTGCGCCGCGCTGATCGTTTCGGAGCGTTTTATCGGCGAGCCGCTTGCGGTTTTTTTGAGCGAAAATTCGCGCGCGGCTTTGGCGGCCGTCGGCTCTATGGTTGCGGTCCTGCTTATCACCGCTTTTCTGGCCTCCAGTCTTTCCGGCCCCGCCCAGCTGGCCGCGGGCGAAACTTTACGCCGGGCCGCTTATCCCGCCCCGGGCGAACATACGTTGAGCGTCACGGCCTCGGCGCCGCTGAATGTGACCGTTGAGGCGCAAAATATGGAAGAGGTCATGATGCATAAACAAACGACGCTGTACGCCGGGCCGGCCTCAGAGGGCGTTCGTTTCACCGTGCCGGAGAACAGCAGTGTCGTTTGGTTTGATTTTCAGGCGGCGGCCGATACGAGTTTGACGGCGGCCGGGTATGAGGGTCACGCGCTGAAACTGCGCTACACGCTGCTTCCCGCCTCTATCGCCAACCGGATGCAGGGTCTGATGGCTAACCAGAACGCGATCCAGCGTTTCGTCTTCTTTTATGACGGCATGAAGATCTTTGCCCGCAGCCCGTTGATCGGTTTGGGACTCGGGGGGTTCGAGAACGCTATTTTCAGTGTCCAGAATTTCTATTACACGACCAAATACGCGCATAACCATTATGTGCAAATATTAGCGGAATTAGGGCTGTTAGGATTCGCGCCTTACGCCGTTTTTCTGCTCTGCGCCGTCCGCGCTTTGTGGCGCGTTTTCCGCAGCGGAAGGACCGCTTTTACCGCTATGCTCGCCGCCTGTTTTGTGATGATAGTGACGCACAGCGCCGTGGAAGTGGTCATGTCGGCGGGCGCCTTCCTTCCGTACGCCTTCATCCTGTTCGCCCTGATAACTTTGCATTGCGATTTGCCGGCCGCCCTGCCGGCGCCTGAAAGCAAGCCGGCGCGCCAATCGGAGCGTAAACCCGCTCTGGTCGTCGTTTCGCCGTATTCGCGCTTTATGCGCTGGGGTCTGGGAGTGTTCGCCTGCGTTTTTCTTGTTTTGCTGCTGGGAAATCTTGCCGGCCGGACGATAATGGCCGCCGCCCAGAAGGATCAGTATGACACGGCCAATTTCTTCAGCGATATGACTTTGGCCTCGCGGCTGGATGTTTTCGAAAAAAACGATTATCTTCTCTCTTTTGTGACCAACGCGCCGCAAACGCAAAATCTGCAGCTGATCAAGCAGGCGAATGAATATGCCGAACGCTTGGCCCGAGCCAAATCCAACACCATCCAGGGGCGGCTGACCGAGTATTATTTTATGGTGGACGATCCCCGCAAAGCGTTTGAAATGTCGCGGCAGATACTGGATTACCGCAAGGCGGATCCCGCTGTCTGGTCGCAGCAGTTTACGCTTATCGCCGGGTATTATCGGAGCATGGTCGAGAGAGGGGTGATGTCCCTCGAAGACTACATCACCTCGGTGCGCGGCATATACGACCTCTTGCTCACGGCGAACGAAACCCGGATGGAAAGCATTGCCCTGACAGAAGAAAATTTAAACTTTTTGCGTGAACTGGGTATTATAGCGCCATGAGTGACGGAAACACCGATGCGGAAGGATAGGAAAAACAGATGAAATTTGAAACTTACCGCCGCCGTCAGGCGAAGGTGGAGGGAGCTATGACATCGGCCGGCGCCCGTCTCTCTCTGCTCAGTCCCGGCTCCGATCTGGCTTATCTGACCGGCTGCGATCTCCCCGGCGACGAGCGTTTACTGGCGCTGGCGCTGGCGCCGCCGGGCGAGCCTTTTTTCATCGCCAATGAACTCTATCGCGAACAGGTCAAAGATCTGCCTGTTCCCGCGTTTGTGTTTTGGCGCGACGGGGAAAACCCCTATGATATTTTAGCGGAGGAAATCAGGCGCCGCGCTCTGCCGGCCGGGCGGGTGGCGGTGGCCGACGCGATGCCCAGTGTTTTCGCCTTGAATATCGGCGCCGCTCTGCGGGCGGATCTCCAGCCGGCCGGTTTTTTGACCCGGCCGCTGCGCCAATATAAAGACGAAGAAGAAATGGCGGCTATCGCCGCGGGAAGCCGGGCCGCGGATGAAGCGCTGCGCGCCGCTCTGGGCGCGGGGCGGGAATGGCTCGGCCGGACGGAAAGCGATTTGGCCGAATGTTTGGCCCGGGAAATGCGTCTCCGCGGGCTGGAGCGCGCGGATATCCACGCCGCGGCCGGCGCGGGCGCCGCGGTCCCGCACTATAAGACTGGGGGCGCGCTGATCGCGGACGGCGCTTGTTTGCTGGTGGATTTTGTCGGCGCCTATGAGGGTTATTACACCGATATGACGCGGACAGTGCATTTCGGGCCGCCGAGCGATGAATTCCGCGCGGTTTACGCGGCGGTGCTGGGAGCGCATCTGGCCGCGGAGGCGGCGGTTCAGGCCGGCAATAAATTGGAAGATATTGACATTGCGGCTCGGAATCACATTGAAAATCTGGGCTATGGCGACGCTTTTAACCACCGCACAGGTCATGGCATCGGCCTGGACGTACACGAAGGCGCCTCGGTCATGGCCGGGGAAAAAACGCCGCTCGCGCCCGGTCTGGTTTTTTCGGTGGAGCCGGGGATATATCTGCCCGGGCGTTTCGGGGTGCGAATAGAAAATCTGGTGGCGATGACAGCGGCCGGCCGCAAGGTCTTGCACGCTTTTCCCCGGGAACTGCTCGTTTTTTAACAATAAACTCATTAAACATTCGGAGGGAAAAATGGCAAACGAACAATGCGACGGCTGCTCGTCAGCGAATGACTGCGGCGGAAGCTGCCCGTCCGCGCCGGAACTTACGGCGGCGCAGAAAGCCAGCGCCGTGAAGAACCTGATAGCCGTGATGAGCGGCAAAGGCGGCGTGGGCAAATCATCGGTGACAGCTTTGCTGGCCGTGGCCCTGCAAGACAAGGGATTCCGCGTCGGCATCCTGGACGCTGACATTACAGGACCGAGTATTCCCCGCCTGTTCGGCATGACCGAAACGGTGGAGGGCGGTGAAAACGGGCTGCTGCCTCCGCTGACCGCCGGCGGGCTGAAAGTGATGTCCCTTAACCTCATGGTGCCGACGGACGATACGCCGGTGGTATGGCGCGGGCCTATGGTCAGCCAGCTGGTCGGCCAGTTTTGGACGGAAGTGTTTTGGGGCAAACTGGATTATCTCCTGATCGATCTGCCTCCGGGCACCGGAGACGTGCAAATATCCGTTTTTCAAAGCTTCCCGGTCAGCGGCGTCGTCACCGTGACCAGCCCGCAGCAGTTGTCCGGTATGATCGTGCGCAAATCGATCCACATGCTGAACCTTTATAAACTGAAAAATTACGGTTTGATAGAGAATATGGCCTGGCTGGAATGCCCGGATTGTGGTAAAAATTTACAATTATTCGGCCGGCCGCGGGGAGAAGAAGAAGCCGCGCGGGAAGGCATCCCTTTCCTGGGCGCTTTGCCGCTTGATCCGGCGCTGACCGCCGCCGCCGACGCCGGGCGCATTGACGAGTACCATTCCGCGGCTTTTCAGGCTATCGCCGACAAAATAATAAGCGCCGTTTGATCAGCCCGATAAAAACATGCCGCGACCTGTGACACAAGAGCAAATAGAATTTTTCCGCGCTCTGGCGGCGCGGCGGCAAGACGGCGCGCGCCTGCGCCATACGCATGGGGTGGCGCGGGCGGCGGCGGCCTTGGCCGCGCGGCACGGCGTCTGCGCGCCTGAAGCGGAAGCGGCCGCCTTGCTTCACGATATGATGAAAGGAACGCCTTTCGCAGAGCAAATAGCGATGGCCCGCGCCCAGGGACTCATAAAGGGGCCGGAAGACGAAGAAATGCCTCAGGTGCTGCACGGGCGGCTGGCCGCGGCCTGGCTGCGGAAGGAATACGCGGAGCTGCCGGCAGAAATCGCCGCGGCCGTGGAAAACCATACTTTGGGGCGGCCGGGCATGGGGCCGCTGGAAATGATCGTATACGGTGCCGACCTCACGGAAGAAGGCCGGGATTTTTTTGGGCTGGACATTTTGCGCCGGAAGCTGTATGATAATCTGGCGGAGGGAACTTTGGCCTGTATGGATTCGACCATAAAGCGCCTTCAGGCGGAAGGCAAACCGATCCATTCCCTGACTCTGGCGGCGCGCGCCGATTTGCGAAGGAGGCTTGGCATTGACGCTGACGAACGAAACATTTGACATGATCGCCGGCTGGATCGCGGATAAACGGGGGCGGGACACTTTGGCTCTCGATCTGCGGAACCTGTCTGTCGTCACGGATTATTTTGTGCTGACCACGGGCGGTTCGGCCGCGCAATTAAGGGCGATCGCCGATCATCTGGAGGAAAAGACGCCGGCGCTGGGACTTCGCCTCCTGCGCGTCGAGGGCCGGGCGTCGGCGCGCTGGATACTTATGGATTACGGCGACATCGTGTTTCACATCATGCTGGAGGAAGAACGTTCCTTTTACAGTCTGGAGCGGTTATGGGGCGACGCTGACGTTATTGGCGGAGGACGGCAATGAATTGGGAAAAATATGAATTCCAGGCGATAGAGCGAAAATGGCGGGAAATATGGCGGGAAAGCGGCGCCGGCCGCGCCGAGGATTACTCCGATCTGCCCAAATATTACGCTCTGGCCATGTTCCCTTATCCGTCCGGCGATTTGCATATGGGTCATGTGCGCAATTATTCCATTGCGGACGTGATCGCCCGTTTCCAGAGGATGCGGGGTTATAACGTCCTGCATCCCATCGGCTGGGATTCATTCGGCCTGCCGGCGGAAAACGCCGCGATCAAAAATCAGACGCCGCCCGCGGATTGGACGCGGCAAAATATCGCCCGGATGCGGCGGCAGCTGCAAGAGATGGGGATTTCCTACGACTGGGAGAGAGAAGTGACCACTTGCCAGCCGGATTATTACCGCTGGACGCAATGGATTTTCCTCCAGTTTTACCGGCACGGGCTGGTCTACAAGAAAAAAGCGGCTGTCAACTGGTGCCCTTCCTGCGCTACGGTGCTGGCCAACGAACAGGTGATCGACGGCGCCTGCGAGCGCTGCGAGACGACTGTGACCAAAAAAGATCTGGAACAATGGTTTTTTAAGATCACGGATTACGCGGAGCGCCTGTTAAACGATCTGGACGCTCTGCCGGGCTGGCCGGAAAAAGTGAAAATCATGCAGCGCAACTGGATCGGCCGCTCGGAAGGCGTGGAGGCGCTGTTCCCCGTCGAAGGCCGCGCGGATGCGGTCAAAGTCTACACGACGCGAGTGGATACGCTGTACGGCGCGAGTTATGTCGTGCTAGCCCCGGAACACCCGCTGGTCCTCTCTCTCGCGCGCGGCACGGAGTTCGAGCAGCCGGCCCTGGCTTTTATCAATAAATTGAAACATTTGAATGAGATAACGCGCACGAGCGCGGAAACGGAAAAGGAAGGCATGTTCATCGGCGCCTGGTGCCGGAATCCTTTGAACGGGGAACGGCTGCCGCTCTGGATCGCCAACTATGTCCTGCCGGAATACGGCACGGGCGCGGTCATGGGCGTACCGGCTCACGACGAGCGCGATTTTGACTTTGCCGGCAAATACGGCCTGCCGATCCGCCGCGTTATTCTCGCCCCGGATCTGCCGCCCGAGGTGAGGGACGAGCCGATGGCTTTCGCCTATACCGGAGAGGGCGTCATGGTCAATTCGGCGGAGTTTGACGGTTTGCCCAGCGAAACCGCCTGGGATAAAATGGCGGACGAACTGGCCGCCCGCGATCTCGGCGAGCGTAAAATAAACTACCGTCTGCGCGATTGGCTCATTTCCCGCCAGCGTTACTGGGGCGCGCCGATCCCGATGGTTTACTGCGATCAGTGCGGCGTGCGGCCGGTGGCGGAAAAAGATCTGCCGGTGCTGCTGCCCGCCGATGTTGTTTTCCGTCCGGGGGAAAATCCTCTCGCTGGTTCCGAGAGTTTTATCCGGACGGTCTGCCCTGTCTGCGGCGGCCCGGCCCGGCGGGAAACAGATACCATGGATACTTTTATGTGTTCCTCCTGGTATTTTCTGCGCTATTGCGACCCGCGCAACACGGCGGCGGCGTTCGAGCGGGCGAAAACGGATTATTGGATGAATGTGGATCAGTATGTCGGCGGGGTGGAACACGCTATACTCCACCTTTTATACGCGCGCTTTCTGACCAAAGGGCTGCATGATTTCGGCTATACGGCGGCGGAGGAACCGTTCCAAAAATTGCTCACCCAAGGCATGGTCTGTATGGACGGCGCGAAGATGTCCAAGACTAAAGGCAATATCGTCAGCCCGGAGGAAATCATCGGCAAATACGGCGCGGATACAGCCCGTCTCTTTATCATGTTCGCCGCGCCGCCGGAACGCGATCTGGAATGGAGCGACAAAGGCGTGGAAGGCTGTTACCGTTTCCTGCAGCGGATCTGGCGCTTGGCTGCGGAATACGCCCGGCAGCCGGCGGCCGGTGATCCGGGCGCCGCGGCGGCGACTGACGCGCGGGCGGCCGCGATGCGCCGCCAGACGCACGCGACCCGCCAAAAAGTGACGCGGGATCTGGGCGAGCGTTTTAATTTTAACACGGCTATCAGCGCGGTGATGGAACTCGTGAACGCGCTTTATCTGTATAAGGAAGAACCGGGAACGAACGCGGCCGTGGCGTTGGAAGGATTGGAAAGCGCCTTGCTGCTGCTGGCGCCTTTCGCGCCTCATATCACGGAAGAACTGTGGCAGGCGCTCGGACATTCAGGCAGCATCCACGCCGAGGCCTGGCCGGCGGCGGAGGAGGCGGCGCTGCGCTCAGACACGGTCACGATAGTTATTCAAGTGAACGGTAAAGTAAAAGACCGTCTCGAAGCGCCGGCCGGGGCCGGGCGCGAGGAAACGGAAGCGCTGGCCGCGGCGCGGGCGGAAAAATATACGCGGGGAATGACCGTGCGCAAGGTCGTCACCGTGCCGGGCAAACTGGTAAATTTTGTGACCGCTTAGAAAGTCCCAGAAGGAGGGATTCTGATCCAAACCGCGGGGATGGCCCTCCAACTGCTCGGGGGACTGGGACTCTTTTTTTACGGCATGAACCGCTTGACCAACGCTTTGCAGGAACTGGCGGCCGGCAAGCTGGAATCCCTCCTGCGCGCTTTTACCCGCACGACCGTGCGCGCGGCTTTTTTCGGCGTGGCGCTCACCGTGGCTTTGCAAAGCGGCGCCGCCTCGACGGTCATGATCGTGGAATTTGTCAACGCCGGTTTTCTGACGCTTTCTCAAGGCTTGAACGTGGCGCTCAGTTCGGCGCTCGGCTCCTATATCCTCCTGCAGATCATCTCTTTTCCCATCCATTCCGCGGCTATGGCCGCCGTTTTTATCGGGGCTTTGGCTTGGCATTTCATCGGCACTCCGCGCGCCAAGCGTTTCGGCCAGGCTTTTCTGGGTTTTGGCTGTATTTTTATCGGCATCGCTTATATGAACGGCAGTTTCGCGCCGCTGAAAGAGGTTCCGGCTGTGCTGTCCGTGCTGGAGCGTCTGGGCGCCGTTCCCCCGCTCGGCATTCTGGCGGGCTGTGTCCTTGCCGCCCTGCTGCAAGGCAGTTCTGCCTTTCTGGCCGTGGTGATCTCACTGGCGGCTCAGGGGCTGGTGACCACGGAAGCCGCTCTGGCCCTGGTTCTTGGCGCTCATATCGGCGGCACCCTCACGCCGCTTCTGGCTTCTTTGGGCGCGGACCGGGCCGACGCGAAACGGTTGGCTTTGGCCAACACATTTTACCGCGTGGCCGCCGCCGTGCTGCTCGCGCCTTTCACCGCCCCGCTCGCCGTCCTGATTGCCCGTCTTTCCTTTACCAGAGCCGGGGAAGTGGCGGTCGCTTATTTGCTTTCCACTTTGTTCATGGTTCTGGTATTTCTGCCGCTGAACCGCTTCGCCGCCGCCGTGCTGCGGCGCGTCGTGCCGGAACCGGCGCGGCCGGGCGGCGAACGCCGTCTGCGTTATATCAGCCGCAGTTCCCTGCCGGCGCCGCTCATCGCCGCGAATCAGGCTTTCCGGGAAACACGCTGGCTGGGCCGTCATATTTTTGAGAATATGTTCGAGTTGATACCGCGGGCCATGAGTTCCGCCGATGAAAAATGGAGCCTCGCCATCGATAATTGCTGGGAGGATGTCGAATGGCATTATATGGAAATAATGCGGTTTTTGCCGGAACTGTTTAACGCGGCCGTTACCAAAGGAGAGATGGCGGAAACGAGCCGAGCGCAGAAATTCGCGCACGAGTGGCGGGAAGTGGCCCGCTGTCTTTGGCCTTTTGCCCGTCAGACCCGGCAGGTCCGGGAGTTTGAGACCTTGGGCCCGCGGGAGTGGCAATATTTTGAGGATATATACACGGCGGTTTCCTCTTTGTATATGAAAACTCTTCAGATCCTGGCCGGGTCGGCCACGGCGGCGGAAGCGGTGGAAACGGAATATCAGCGTTTGCTGGCGCTGGCGGAAGAAGGGCGGGAAACCCTCATATTCGGAGAAGGAGGCGGCTACACGCCGACTGTGAATTTCATCCTGGGATCCGGCAACGCCCTTTGCGGCGCGGCGGCTCGCCTGCGAGCCATAGCCAGAGCTTATTAATGGACAACAACGGCACAGACGACTACCTGTTTTTTTCCGCCGCGGAACTAATCGGCTTTTTTCGCAATGATCTGCGGGGAAAAGACGTAAAAACTCAGGTCAGGCGCGTGATGGAAATGGCCAAGATTTTCCTCGCCCGGAAAAATTACCGGCTGGAGGATGTATACTCCATGCGGGTGCTCCTGCGGGACGGAAATGAGAGCGCGGCCGCGGCCGCGGCTATAAGCCTGTATTTCGCTCCTGAGCGCTGCCCGGTGGGCGCCGTCCTGGCCGGCGGCGTTTCCCCTGAGGTTTTCGCCGACCTGGAAGTGGATTTTTCCGCCTGCCGCCTGCCCAAAACTTATATCCGCGCGGCGGGACCGCTCGTGCGCGCGCCGTTTGCCGCCGCCGTGCGTTTGGACGGGTACGCGCATTGCGCCGGCGTGCGGCCGGCGGCAGGGGAGTCCGCGTATGATCAGGCTGTTTCCTGTCTGGCGGGCCTCGGCTTGATCCTGCGCCAAGCGGGAACAGGGCCGGAGCATGTTTACGCCCTGACGGCCGGCGTCAGCGAGCGGGATTTGCCGGCTTTGGAAAAAGCGCTGGCGGGCTGGGGCGGCAAAGAGGACATGGTCCGGGAAGCGGACTTCAGCGCGCGGCCGTGCGGCCCTTGGCTCATGGAGCTGGCCTGCTCCGCGGCGGCGCCTGTTCCGCCAGAAAGAGGATGAGCCGATCCAAGTGCGGGTCTATGCGCTCATGCCCGTAATCAGGATATACGCATACTTCGCGCCGGCCGCCCAGATGATTGATTAGCGCGAACACCGCTGGCGGCGGGCAGACCGTGTCCCGGAGCGCGGCGCTGACGAGCGCCGGACAGGTGATCCACGGCGCGAAGTTCATGACGTCAAAATAGCTGAGAAGACGGCGGACTTGTTTTTCCGTGCGGCGGAGCGGGTCGTGCATCCGGAAATACATAGAAAATTCATCCAAGGGGCCGCCGCTCTGTTCGTCCAGAGCCAGAGAGAGATGGGATAAAAAAGGCGTGCCCAGTCCCAGCGCGGACGGCGCCGGCCAATCGGGAAAAACGGAAGCGAAGCGGCTCAAAAGCGCGGCGGCGGCGGCGGAAATAGCGGCGCCCTGACTGTTGCCGAAAAAAGCCAGCCGGGAGCCGACCTCCGGCCGGCGGCTCAAAGCTACCGCCGCCTGGACGGCGTCCAGATAAACCCAGCGATAATAGTAATTTTCCGGCGCGTCCAGCCCGCGGGTCATCCAGCCGGCGTAAGCGCCGGTTTTATAGCGGCGCGGGTCGGGGCTGTCGCCGGTTTGACCGCGCACGTCCAGGGCCAGAACGGCGTAACCCATGAGGGCCCAAGGTAAAATTTCACAAATATAGCCATGATTGGAAGAATAGCCGTGCCAGCGGATGAGACCGGGGACCGGATTTTCCGGGCCGGCCCAGACCGGATGGATATAGAGTCCGCGCAGCGCCGCTCCGTCCGGGGCGGTCAGCTCGACCCGCCGCGCGCGTACCTGCGGCAGAGGATAATGGCAGTCGGTTTCCCGCCAGTCAAAAATGCTCTCGCCCGGCTCTTGGTAAGCGGTCGACCGCTCGCCGGCGGCTAATTCGCGCAAACTGCTTTCCCAGAATTGCTCAAAATCTCCTTCCCGCTCCAAAGGCGGCGTGTAACCGGTGAGATCCTCATATGATTCGGACATGGCGATTCGCCCCTTCCCAGCTTAGGCTGCGGATTACCTGCATACAATAACACAAAGCGCTCCGCCCGTCAATGGAGGGGACCTTTTCGGATGTCAGGGGACATTCTGGCGAAGACTTTTTTCGACCGCCTTCTGACCGCGGCGGCGGAAAAGAAATTTCATTTGACTTTTCGCCGGGATCCGCATATACTATAAACACAAAGTTGTGGCGACACACCTGGGCTGGCTGCAAGGTCTTGGCCCACCGGAGGCGGGGGGATCCCCCCGCCGTTTATTTTTGTCGGCAACTTAAAAAGGAGGTCGACTATTACCTCAATCGACTGAAAGACGAGCGGAAGAAATTGTTGCGCTCGCTCCTTGCCTATTGCCAGCATGTCCCGATTCGGTACACAACTCTTTTCGTTGAAAAGAAAGAATGCTCCGGGTTGATTGACCTGACGCAGAAGCTCTCGAAGCAAATCAGCGTTTTCGTCAACGACCACTTGGAGTATTTCCATGCCTTTGACGAAGTTATCGTTTACTACGATGATGGGCAGGTCGAGTTGACACGGGTGCTGACTTCCACGCTGACCGCCCTGCTCTCTAATGTCTCTTTCCGACTGGTCAAACCTTCTGACTACAAGCTGTTCCAGTTGGCGGATATGCTCTGCACCTTGGAGCTTGTAGCAATCAAGTTTCAGACTAAAACGCCGTCACGCTCAGAGTTGGATTTCTTCCACAGCGCCCGCGATTTCAAGCGCAACTACCTCAAGGAGATTCGTCGGAAACGACTGGACTGATACGAAGAAAATCGCGGAACTGGGTTTCGCCCTCCGCTAAAACGCCGAAAAAATCAAAGCAATCCTGTGTTTCTGCTATCAATATCCAACCCCCCGGACTTGATCGAATTATGCGTCATCATTCCGGGTTTGTCCCGAACTGCTGCATTCCGGGCTTGTTCCGGAATCCAAAGAATTCAAAAACGAAAGGCAAGGAGTAATGCTCCTTGCCCTTCGTTTCACTTAAATTACTTGGATCCTCGTTGGAACATCACCGCCATACGCGAGCAGTCACTTTCAGATGTTCTCATGGCGGCGT
Source organism: Gracilibacteraceae bacterium (assembly GCA_031266805.1). Taxonomy (GTDB): domain Bacteria; phylum Bacillota; class Desulfitobacteriia; order Desulfitobacteriales; family Syntrophobotulaceae; genus JAIRRL01. The sequence goes on along the minus strand of JAISAH010000046.1, from coordinate 1,048 downwards.
GTTCCTGCCGATAGCCGCGCTCCCTGTTTCGCTTCGCGCGGTCGCGCGTCTATCCTCGTTGGAACATAACCGCCATACGCAAGTTATCACTTTCAGTTCTTCTCATGGCGGTGTTCCTTCCTCTCCCGTCATTCCGGCTTTATGCCGGAATCCAAAGGATTTGTCACTTGGAACCTCCGAAAGCGTAAACTTTAGTTTCTGTGGTGATTTTACCAAAATCCGCGCCCGTGGGGTCGTTCCCCGGCAGGAGGACTATGGCCGCTTTGCTCTGAGCGGCGAGGGCCGAGCCGGTCAGGGCGTCTACCAAAGTACCCCCGTCTGCGGTGTAAATATTCGTGTAATCAAAGGCCGGGACGTCGCGGACAGCTTTGTTCGTCTCGTAGCGGGTCGCGCCGTAAAGCCGCGTCGCTCTAGGCACGTCTTGCACCAAAGTCGGGCCGCCCAGAATATTGTTTTTGCTTCGGGGGGCCCGGGCAGGGCCTGAAATGGCGGGGGGATTCCGGGGAGAGGTGCCGCGAAGCGGCGGAGGGATACTCGACGACGTTGCCATAAATCAAAGTGTGAATGGGGATTGATCTCGGGTGGGGGCGTGTTCGTCGCTTATTGTAATCAGTCCTCCCCTCGTGCTATAATGGGTTCGCGTCTCTTTCCCCTTTAGACTGTAGAGAAAGGGGGTGTGCGCGTGGAGACTTTCATAGCGTTTGTTCTTGCCGTCGGAGCAGGTATACTCAGTCACTATATCTGCATGTGGCTGGACGGCAGGAAAGACAAAGAGCGCCAGCCTTAGAATCGAAAACCCCGGAGCAGCCACTCCGGGGTTTTTCTTGTGTACGCGCGAATTTATAGCGTTTGTCGCACTCACATTGTAACCCGTACATACCCCGGATGTCAATATTATTTTTTGAGTTTTTTACATAAGCGGAGGCGCCTCGTTACAGTTCACACCCTAACCTAAAGTCATCCGCTTTCCCGAAGATCTCTGATATGCTCTGGTAAAGGTTTTTTCCTTCCGAGCGCAACCCGGCAATGACGGACAAAGCGTTGCAAA
>JAISAH010000115.1 GCA_031266805.1 Gracilibacteraceae bacterium | reverse complement strand
ATATCGGAAAAGGTTGCCTTTCAGATAGTTTCGGATATCAGCGAAATAATAAATCAGCATGTCAACCTGATGGATCACAACGGGATCATCATTGCCAGTACCGATCCGAAAAGGGTCGGCTCCTGCCACGGGGGAGCGTTCAAGGTAATTTCCGAACAGTTAAAAGAACTTGTGGTTTCGCATGACGGCGAATACGAAGGCGCCCGGAAAGGCATTAACGTTCCGGTGATGCTTAACGGGGAAATTGTCGGTGTTATCGGCGTTACCGGTGAATACAGCGAGGTAAGCAAATATAGCCAGATAACAAAAAAAATGACCGAAATACTGCTGCTTGAAAACTATTCGATGGAGCTAAACGCCCTTGACGACAGAATAAAGCAGCAGTTTTTTGAAAACTGGCTTTTTGACGAAAGATCGCTCAACGACAGCTCCTTTCTCAGCCAGGCCATGAAACGGGGAATAGACATTACCCTTCCCCGGCGGGTGCTGGCTGTTGAGATACAGGGACAAAATACCTACGCGGACAATGTAAAAGGTCAGCGGATCATCGAAAGCGTATATCAGATAGTCCGTATGGTAGCGGGGGAAGTCCAGGGCAGCCTGGTTGTCAAAACGGCGTCTTTTATTGTCGCCCTTATTGCCGATACGGCGGATGGAAAAGTCAGGGCCGTAGCGGAAAAAATCAAGGTCAATGTAAAAAAAATACACAACCTTGAAATTTTGATCGGCATGGACGGATACGACCGCAGGCTGAACCGGGCGTTTATAAAAGCCAAAAAGGCCCTGCGGGCGGCCCGGAATTTCCCCAGGGGAATTTGTTCGTATAAGGACATAACCCTTGAAACGTTTACCGACGAGATCTCTTCCGAATCAAAAAAAGAATTTATTCAGCACTTGTTTGGAAACTACAATGGAAAAGAAATAGACAAATGGATGGCCCTTTTAAAGGTATACTTCAGCGCCAACGGCTCAATCAACCACGCGGCGGAACAGCTTTTTATTCACAAAAACACCCTCCAGTATCACCTGAAAAAGCTCGGCGAAATAACCGGAAGGGATCCCAGAAACATAACCGACGCCGCTTTGTTTTATCTGGCCTATCACTTTTATGACGATAAGGAGGAACTGTTGTACCCTGAGCCCCACGCCATTTCCTGATTCGCGGGCGGGTGCATACCCCGGACTTATCCCTGTGTTTTATGTCAAGAGAAATCGGAGGGACGGTTTTTTACGGACATGCCTTGGTACGCGTGACAAAAAAATCTATATATTTTCATTCCCGATAATATATACAGCTTTAGATTTCCGGGAATAAAGTGGACATACTTTTTATCAGGAGGTATTTATGACCGGTTTTCCTCTCATTATTGTGTTTGTCATCGCGATTATCGTGATGATTCTGGCTATTTCAAAATTAAAGATACATCCTTTCCTGTCGATCATGGTGGTGTCTCTGGTATTCGGCCTCGTAGCGGGGATTCCGCTGAATAACGTTACGAAAGACGGAACGACCACCCTGGGAATTGCCAATGTAATCGGCGCGGGCTTTTCCGGGACTTTTACCAATATCGGCATTGTGATCATTCTGGGGGCTTTAGTCGGGACTATCCTGGAAGCTACCGGAGCGGCCTTCAGGCTTGCCGACATGGTGATAAAACTGGTCGGACCCAAGCGGCCGGTGCTGGCAATGCAGCTTATGGGCTGGGTGGTTTCGATCCCTGTATTCTGCGATTCCGGGTTCGTTATCCTTGACCCGATCCGTAAAGCTCTGGTTAAAAAAACCCGGGTAAGCAGTGTGGCAATGACAGTTGCCCTTTCCCTGGGGCTTTACGCTTCCCATGTGTTTATTCCGCCCACCCCCGGTCCCATTGCGGCGGCCAATACCCTGTACGAAGGCGCCGGCCAGTCGGTTAACCTGCTTTTGGTAATGGGTCTGGGCGCCCTGGTTTCCATTCCCGCGCTTATCGGAGCCTACATTTTTGCGGCAGCTGTCGGAAAGAGCGTCAAATCCCAGGAAGATGTGGATATTGAAGGGGCAACAAAAAGCTATGAAGAAATCAAGGCAAGTTACGGGAAACTGCCCGGCGGCTTTATTTCCCTGGCGCCGATTATTGTTCCCATCGTCCTCATGGCTTTGGGTTCAATCGCCGCGATGGCAAAGTGGACAGGCGCCGCGCTTGCGATTTTCAGTTTCCTGGGGACTCCGATTATCGCCCTGGCCGTAGGCGTGCTCTTTGGGGTACTGCAGATTGCCCAAACCGGTAAACTTAATAAGTTTTACGATATTACCAACGAAACCCTAAAAGTTGTGGGTCCTATTCTCTTTATTACCGCCGCCGGCGGCGTATTGGGGCGGGTTATCGCCTCAACGGATATTGTAAACTTTATTAAAACCAACGCGGACTATCTGGCCGCGGTCGGGATATTCTTCCCCTTCCTGCTTTCGGCAATACTGAAAACCGCACAGGGGTCGTCTACCGTTGCCCTTACCACTACGGCGGGCATTGTGGCGCCTCTGCTCGGTGTTCTTGGGCTTGAATCGCCCGCGCGGATTGCCCTGACGGTTATGGCAATCGGCGCCGGGGCCATGACGGTTTCCCACGCCAACGATTCTTACTTCTGGGTGGTAACAAACTTTGGCGGGATGACTCCCGAACAGGGCTATAAGACACAGACCCTGGGAACCCTTGTCGAGGGCCTCTGCGGTATGCTTGGGGTCTTTATCCTTTCCCTGTTTATCCGGTAAACGGGGACGTTTTCCATGACGCGCGGGAAGAGCTGCGATGGCTAAGACACTGAAAAAATTCATCTTGATCCCCGATTCCTTTAAGGGATCGATGAGCTCGATGGAGATTTGCGCCGTCATGGAAAAAGCGATACGCCGCCGTTGCCCCGGGGCGGAGATTATCTCCATACCGGTAGCGGACGGCGGCGAGGGAAGCGTGGACGCTTTCCTCGCCGCCTGCGGGGGAGAAAAGGTAACCGTTTCCGTAAAGGACCCCTATATGGAAGACATGGAGGCCTTTTACGGAATCACCGGCAGCGTTCCGACGGCGGTTATCGAGATGGCCGCCGCCGCCGGGCTTCCGCTGGTTGGAGACGCCCTTAACCCGGCTCGGACTACAACCTACGGCGTAGGCCAGCTTATGGCCGTGGCGGCGCGGCGGGGCTGTAAAAAGATCATCCTGGGGCTTGGGGGCAGCGCCACGAACGACTTCGGCGCCGGAGCCGCCGCCGCCTGCGGGATCCGCTTCCTTGACGATGCGGGAAAGGCGTTTGTCCCTGTGGGAGAAACCCTTTCCCGCATCGTCCGTATAGATTCCGCGGGCCTTCTGCCGGAACTTGCCGCGGCGGAAATCATCACCATGTGCGACATAGACAACCCCCTCTGCGGCGTTAACGGGGCGGCGTATGTCTTTGGCCCCCAAAAGGGCGCCGATCCGGCGATGGTGGAATTTCTTGACGGCCAGCTCCGGTCCGTGTCCGAAACGGTAAAACGGGAACTTGGCGTCGACATTTCCGTCTTGCCCGGCGCGGGCGCGGCCGGCGGCATGGGCGGCGGTATGGCGGCCTTTTTTGGTTCCCGGCTCCAGATGGGCATAGAGACGGTGCTTGATACGGTGCGTTTCGACAGCCTCCTTCCCGGTACGGACATCGTTTTTACCGGCGAAGGCAAAATCGATACCCAGAGTCTTCGGGGCAAGGTGGTAATCGGCGTCGCCCGGCGCGCCAAAAAACAGGGCGTTCCGGTAGTGGCTATAGTCGGCGAAATAGGCGACGCTATCGAAGGCGCCTATGACGAAGGCGTCTCGGGCATTTTCAGCATTATCCGGGTAGCACAGCCGTTTAAGGAACTAAAGTACCGCAGCGCGGGCGACCTGGAACGTACCATGGACAATCTTTTCCGCTTCATGTTATCCTGCTGATGGCTCGGCACAGCCGGACCGGCTATGTCGGGCCTGTCTTGCAAACTTCAATTTTTAAAAGGTTTGCCTCAAACTCCACAATGATAAGATCGGAGGGAACATGGAAAAGTTATTCAAGCTTCAGGAGCGCGGAACTAATTTTAACAGGGAATTGGTAGCCGGGCTTACAACCTTTCTGACTATGGCGTACATTTTGGCGGTTAACCCGGGTATGCTCAGCACTACGGGAATGCCTGCCGGCGGGGTGTTTACCGCGACCGCCCTTGCTTCCGCAATCGCCACGCTGGTTATGGCCTTTGCGGCGAATCTGCCGGTGGCCCTCGCGCCCGGTATGGGGCTTAATGCGTACTTTACGTTTACGGTGGTTCTGGGAGGAGGCTATTCCTGGCAGCTCGCCCTGACCGCGGTTTTTCTTGAAGGCATCCTCTTTATTGTTCTGTCCCTGGTGAATGTCCGGGAGCTTATTATCAAAGCCATCCCCGGAAATCTGAAAAAGGCCGTCGCCGTCGGCATCGGCCTTTTTATTGCCCTTATCGGCTTTGAGAATTCCGGCATTGTTATCGGGAACGAGTCTACCCTCGTGGGGCTTGGCAATATCACCGGCGGTACCGCTCTGCTTGCGATTATCGGCCTTGTGATTACGATTGTACTCTACGCCAACAAAGTGCCCGGATCGATTCTGCTGGGCATTGTCATCACCACGCTTATCGGCGTTCCGTTGAAGGTAACCCAGGTTCCCGAGGGGTTCAGGATTTTCTCCCTGCCGGCGGCGCCTCTTTTTGCCCAGTTTGAATTTTCCCAGATCCTGACGTTTAAATTCTTTACGGTGTTTTTTACGTTCCTCTTTGTTGATATTTTCGACACCGTCGGTACCCTTGTCGGCGTTACGACCCAGGCGGGAATCATCAACAAGAACGGTGAAATTCCCCGTGTCAAGGAAGCGCTTTTGTCGGACGCCATTGGGACGGTGGCCGGCGCGGCGCTGGGTACTTCTACCGTTACGAGCTACGTGGAAAGCACCGCCGGTGTCGCGGCGGGCGGGCGCACGGGTCTTGCCTCGGTGTTTACCGGCCTTTTGTTCCTTGCGGCGCTGTTCCTATCGCCGCTGTTCCTTATGGTTCCCGGCGCCGCTACGGCGCCCGCCCTTATCGTGGTCGGCTTTCTTATGATGCAGGCCGTTGTGGACATAAACTTCAAGGACCCGACCGAAGGCATTCCCGCATTCCTTGCAATCGTGATGATGCCTTTCGCCTACAGCATCGCCGAAGGCATTGTATACGGGCTTCTTTCCTATGTGATTCTTAAGGCCCTCACGTTAAGGTTCAAGGACATCAGCGTTGTTACGTGGATCCTGTTCATAATCTTTGTTCTGCGTTTCTTCATTAAGTAAGCGGTAACGGCCCGCGGCCGGCCTGCGGGCCATACTCGCGAACCAGCTCGCGGGGAGCTTCGGGCTATTCTTGCACGGGCACGTACCATCTAGGAATCTGCCAGGTACTGCCGCAGGGTCCGTAACACCTCGTCAAAATCCAACGGCTTTCCTACGTGGCCGTTCATGCCGGCTTCCTGGCATTTTTCCACATCTTCCCGGAATACATTGGCGGTCATCGCGATAATCGGTATTCCGTGCGGATGTTCCGCCTGATGTTCTTTTTCCCAGGCGCGGATACGCCGGGTGGCTTCGTAACCGTCCATTTCGGGCATCTGTATGTCCATAAAGATGAGGTCGTATGTACCGGGAGATTCGGTAAAGATACGCAGGGCTTCGGCGCCGTTTTCGGCGCAGTCTATTTGCAGAGAAGCCGGCTCAAGCAGCGCAATCATGATTTCCCGGTTGATTTCTATGTCTTCAACCAGCAGTACACGATGGTTTTTCAAAGAGTCGTTCGGGTCTAGGCGCGTTTCGTTCCGGAAAAGCGGACTTTCAGCGCTCCGGCCTTCCGGCACGTCCGCGTACTGACTTTCGGGGACACGTTTTACCCGGAAGGAAAAAATAAACGCAGAGCCCTTTCCTAATTCGGACTCAACCCGGATCTTTCCGCCCATCATTTCAACGATGTTTTTGGAGATCGCAAGCCCAAGGCCGGTGCCTCCGAACCTGCGGGAAGTGCCGCTGTCGGCCTGCTCAAAAGAAGTAAAAAGCCGCGTCAACTGTTCTTTGTCGATCCCGATGCCGGAATCAACAACCTCAACCTCAATTGTACAGACCTGATTCTCCTCATTTATCAGACGGGTCTTCAACTCAATAGAGCCGTTTTCCGGGGTGAATTTTATCGCGTTGGAAAGCAGGTTGGTGACAACCTGTGACAGGCGCTGATCGTCACCGAACAGAACAGGCGGGATCCGTTCGTCAATGCGCAGCGTAAAACGCTGCTTTTTTTCATCCATGCGGAAACTGACAACGCCCGTAATCTTTCGAATCATCTTTTCAAAATTGAACGATACCGGAGAAAGCTCAAGTTTGTTCGCTTCTATCTTCGACATGTCAAGAATATCGTTGATCACCCCCAGAAGATGGGAAGAGGCGTCTTCTATTTTTTTAAGGCAATAATCCTTCCGTTCAATGTCGGCGGAAACTTTCGCGATGTTAGTCATCCCGATAATCGCGTTCATCGGCGTCCGCATTTCATGGCTCATATTCGACAAAAATTCGCTCTTGGCCCGGGAAGCGTCCTCCGCCTCCCGCTGCGCCTTGACATATTCCCTTTTTTGATATTTCAGCACGATGCCGATCATCACGCTGGCGATGACAAAAGAAGCCGTGATGTCCACATAGAGCATATATTCCGACACGATAGGCCTTACCGGGATCAGAGCGGTCATCTGCGCGAAAAAACAAACCGTGTTAATGGCCAGATAAAGCGCCAGCATCAATACAAAATCTTTTCCTTCGAGCAGCAGGGAAATGATGACCGATCCCAGAAGCAAGTACGCCAGCATACCGCTGTAAATGCCGCCGCTGGTAAAAAAAACGAACGGGAAGCCGATGTCGCAGAACACGGCGGAAACCAGGAATCCGCCCAGCCGGTAATCACGTATTTTATTGATCAAAAGCATCATCAGTAAAATGCTCATGGACAGGAGAAATGTGGCCAGCATGGACAAAAAAGAAGCCGCCGTCGCCAAGGTCACCAAGAAGCCGGCGAAACTTCCCACAAAACCGAAAGCCAGCATGACATTGAAAATATACCCTTCCGGCGGCATATCCGGAGATATAAAAAGACGGTGAAATTTTTCCCGGATCGCTTTCAACATGTATTAACATCCCAACAGTCATATTCTCGGCATATAGGCCCGACTATAGAAATATTTTACTACTTATCACGCCGGAATACAAGTCCGAAGCGAGGGGAATTAAGCCTGTGACTTTACCCTGCGATATTTTTATTCAACTTGACTTGTTTTCCCGGTTATTCTATAATGAAAAAGACCGCGGCAGTTTTGCCGGCTTGATGTTTTCCGGAGGGCAGATTCGATGACCGACAACAAGGCGATAATACTAACAGTTGACGATGATCCGATCATCCTCAACGCAATCATGACGACGCTGTCGCAGGATTATATCGTGCGTCCTTTTACGTCCGGTGAAACAGCGTTAAAATTTTTGGCGAAAAACAGCGCCGATCTTATCCTCCTCGACTATTACATGCCCAATATGACCGGTTTTGACGTGCTGCGCTCTTTGCAGGCGGATCAGAGACTGCGGGAGATCCCGGTCATCTTTCTGACGGGTTCCGTGGACAGCGACGACGAAGTGGAGTCTTTGGAGATGGGGGCGATGGACTATCTGCTCAAACCCATCAAGCCGAAATCCCTTCTGACCCGCGTGCGGCTGCAATTGGAACTGCAGCGCCACCGTCACCATCTGGAGGCCCTCGTCAATGAAAAAACGCAGCAGCTGCAGCAAAGCAACCGCGAACTGGCCCAGCGCGATAAGATCACGCTGAATCTGCTGGCCCGCGCCAGCGACATGCGCGACCACGACACAGGCACGCACATATTCCGCACGACCGAGTTCGCCCGCGTTTTAGTGGAAGATCTGCTGGCGCGGCCCAAAGAGGGTTATCAGATCTCCGTCGCCGAGGGGCAGGATATCGTGGAAGCCACGAAACTGCACGATCTGGGAAAAATAGCCATTCCGGACGCCGTATTGCTCAAACCGGGCAAATTGACGCCGGAAGAATTTGAGATCATCAAAATGCACCCTGTCTACGGCGAGGACATGCTGCACGACGCAGTCAAAGAGATGGGCGAGGACTCTTTGCTCCTGACCGCGCGCGATATCGCCTACGGTCATCACGAAAAATGGAACGGCTCCGGTTATCCGCGCGGGATCAGCGGCGCGGAGATCCCTCTCAGCGCGCGCATCGCCGCCATCGCCGACGTTTTTGACGCCTTGACCTCCACGCGCCCCTATAAGGAACCCTTCCCGCCGGCCAAAGCTTTTGCCATCATCTACGCCGACAGCGGCGCTCATTTTGATCCCTATCTCGTGGAGATCGTCCGCCGGCATGAAGCGGATTTTGAATCCGTGCTGGGATGCACTGATTGATTAGCGCCGGGGTTCAAATTTTGAACCCCGGCAATTTTTTCAACCCAATTTTTTCAAACCGAAACGTCAAACCCGGCCGAACGCAAAGCGGTCACGGCGTCTTCCGCGCCGTCGCCGTTCAGGCGCAGCAGGATCTGCACTTTGCGGTTCGGCAGATGATAAACGGCCATAGAGGTGATGTCCAGCCCGAAACCGAGGATGATCGTGGTTATCTGCTGAAAAACCCCGACGCGGTCCTGCGTCTGCACCACGACCCGCACCCCCGGGCTGTGCGCGCCCATGACGTCGAGAAAAGCGTCCAGCAAGTCATTTTCCGTTATGATGCCGAGGAGTTTTTCCCCGTCCACGACGGGCAGCGCGCCTATTTTTTGGCGGCGCATGATGGAGGCCGCGTCCTCAAGCAGAGTGTGCGGCGGGCAGACGACGACTTTTTTCGTGGCCACGCTCGCGACCGTCACCTTGGAAAGCAGTTCGGTCATCTCAAACCGGCTCAGAGTGGTGACCGACGACGGCTGAGCCGTGCGCAGATCGCCGTCCGTCACGATGCCGGCGATCCTGCCGCCCTGAACGACCGGCAGACGGCTGATGTTTTTGCTTTTCATCAAATCCCGGGCCGCCAGGATATTGTCGGCCGGTTTTACCGTGAAAACCTGACTGGTCATAAACTGTTCCACATACATACGCGGTTCCTCCCTTCTACCTTCCGCCCAGATAGGCTTTGCTGACTTCGGGGCTGTTCATCAGATCGCCGGCGCTGCCTGACAGCACTATCCGGCCCGTTTCCAGCACATAGGCCCTGTCGGCCACGGACAAGGCCATGCGGGCGTTCTGCTCCACCAGCAATATCGTCGTCCCTTCCCGGTTGATAGCGCGGATTATGTCAAAGATCTGCTGCACCAGGATCGGCGCCAGTCCCATCGACGGTTCATCCAGGAGCAGCAGCCGGGGCTGCGACATGATGGCCCGGCCGATAGCCAGCATTTGCTGTTCGCCGCCGGACAGCGTTCCCGCCACCTGAGTCCGTCTTTCCTTTAATCTGGGAAAAAGCTCGAAGACATGTTCGATATCCGCCTTGATGGCCTGAGCGTTCCGGCGCTGATAGGCGCCGAGGTCCAGATTTTCCCGCACGGTCATATTGGCGAAAATACGCCGCCCTTCCGGCACGTGCGACAATTTCATCCGGACGATATCCGGCGCTCCGGCCACGGTGAGATCCTTGCCCAGATAAGTCATGGCGCCCTCTTTGGGCCGCAGGAGCCCGGAAATGGTCTTGAGGGTCGTGCTTTTGCCGGCGCCGTTTGAGCCGATCAGCGTCACGATCTCCCCTTCGTCCACGCGGAAGGCGATGCCCTTCAATGCGTGGATCGCGCCATAATAAACATGGATGTTTTCCAATTCCAGCATCACGGCGCCTCCTCGCCCAGATAGGCGTCGATTACGCGCTGATCGCTGCGCACCTCGTCCGGCGTGCCGACGGTGAGCAGCATCCCGTATTCCAGCACATAGACGCGCTCGCAGACCCCCATGACCAAAGCCATGTCATGCTCGATCAGGAGGATCGTCAGTTTATATGTTTCCCGCAGCCAGCGGATCAAATCCATCAATTCCCGCGTCTCCTGCGGATTCATGCCGGCCGCCGGCTCGTCCAGCAACAGAAGTTTCGGTTCCGTCGCCATGGCCCGGGCGATCTCCAGCCGGCGCTGCTGGCCGTAAGGCAGATTCTTGGCCTGTTCAAAAGCTTTGTCCTCCAATTGGAACACTTTGAGCAGTTCCAGCGCTTTGTCCCGCATGATTTTTTCGTTTTTGAAATGACCGGGCAGCCGCAGCATCGAACTCAAGGCCGTATGGGTCACATGCTGGTGATAGGCGATTTTTACGTTATCGACGACGCTCAAATCGGCAAAAAGGCGGATATTTTGGAACGTGCGCGCCAGTCCGCGCTGGGCGACTTTGTAGGCGGGCAGGCCGTTCAGTTTTTGGCCGCGAAACGTGATCGACCCCTCCGTCGGCGCGTAGATACCCGTCAGCAGGTTGAAGATCGTGGTTTTGCCGGCGCCGTTCGGCCCGATCAGGCCCACCAGCTCCCCTTCCTCCATTTGCATGGAAAAATTCGCCACCGCCTTCAGGCCGCTGAAAGACTGCGACAGGTTTTCGATGCTCAAAAAACGCTTTTCGTCAGAGGCCATGCGTGACGTCCTCCTTCCCGCCGGCCGCCTTGCGCCGGAAAGGCAGGCGCAGCTCCGTCGTCCCCATGAGACCGTTAGGCCGGAAGATCATCATCACCACGAGCAGAACGGAGATCACGATCATGCGCATTTCCGGGAAAGCGGACAGGGCGTTGTTCATGACCGTCATCACGACGGCGCCGAGAATACAGCCCGTGATGCTGCCCAGGCCGCCGAGGACGACCATGACAAGGATCTCAAACGATTTGAGAAAATTGAAGGAGTTGGGGTGGATCAGGTACATATGATTGGCGTAGATCCCGCCGGCCAGCCCGGCCAGGCCCGCGCCGAGCGCGAAAGCCATGACCTTGTATTTTGTCGTGTTGATGCCCATCGTCTCGGCCGCGATCTCGTTTTCCCGGATGGAGATACAGGCGCGTCCATGGGAAGAATTAACAAAATTGTAAATTAAAACCACAGAGAGCAGCATGAGCCAATACGCGGTCGTCCAGCCGACGGAATTTTTCACCGGCAGGCCGGAAGAAGCGCCGAGCGCCTTCGTGTTCAGCAGGACTATGCGCACGATCTCCCCGAAGCCGATAGTGGCGATGGCCAGATAATCGCCGCGCAGGCGCAAAGTGGGCAGCCCGAGCAGCACCCCGAACGCCGCCGCGACAAAAGCGCCGGCCGCCAGAGTGGCGAGGATGAAGATATAATAGACCGCGGCGCCCCCCGCGCCCCCCAGCGCTTCGGTCAGGGCGGCGGATACCCGGCCGCCGTAGGTGCTCGCCAGAAAACCGGCCGCGTAGGCGCCGATGGACATGAAACCGGCGTGACCGATGGAGAGCTGGCCCGTGAAGCCGGTGATGAGGTTGAGTCCGAGGGCCATGATGATGTATATGCAGATCTGCACCATGGTCATAAGCATAAAGCGGGAAATAAAACCCGCGCCGGAAAGAGCAAGCGTCAGCGCGTAAAAAGCGCCCGCGGCCGCCAGCCAGATGAGGTATTTTGTCCAGCGCACGCTTTTCACCTACACTTTCTCGCGGGTGTTCCGCCCCAGCAGGCCCGTCGGCTTCACGATCAGTACGATGATCAAAATGAGGAAAGCGCCGGCGTCCCGCCAGGTGGAGAAGCCGATCGCGCTGACAAAAACTTCCGTCAGGCCCAGCACCAGCCCGCCGAGCATCGCCCCCGGAATGATGCCGATCCCGCCGAGCACGGCGGCGACAAAGGCTTTCAGCCCCGGCATGATGCCCATGAGCGGGCCGATGGTATTGTAATAAACGCCGACCAGCACGCCGGCCGCGGCGGCCAGAGCGGAGCCGATGGCGAAGGTGGCGGATATGACGTTGTTGACGTTGATTCCCATGAGAGCGGCGGCGTCCTTATCAAAAGACACGGCGCGCATCGCCTTGCCGATACGCGTGTATTTGACGACAAGAGTCAGGAGGGTCATGAGGACGACGGTGACGGCGATGATGACGATATCTCCGTATTTGACGATCACGGGGCCGATGTGGTAGATCGTCTGCGGAAATACCGGCGGGAAAGTGCGCGTCTGCGGCGAGACGATGAACATCATGCCGTATTCTAGGAAAAACGACATGCCGATGGCGGTGATCAGCGCCGCCAGCCGGGTGGATTTGCGCAGAGGTTTATAAGCCACGCGCTCGATCACCACGCCGAGAAGGGCGCAGGCCAGCATGGCGGTCAAAAGGGCCGGCAAAAAAGGCATATGTAAGGAAGTAACGCAATACCAGCCCACGTAGGCGCCCACCATCATGACGTCGCCGTGGGCGAAATTGATGAGCTGGATGATGCCGTACACCATGGTGTAGCCCAAGGCGATCAAAGCGTATATGCTGCCGAGCGATATGCCAATCAGCAGCTGCTGCAATATGAATTCAGCTGACATGACGTATAAAGTCCTTTTGGGGAAACGCTTGCGTATTTTTGCGGGCAAGCCGGCCGCGGCCGGCTTGCCCGCAGTTCAGTCAAATCGAGTCGTTTTATTTGGGTTCGACTATCTGTTTGAATTCTTTGACGCCGTCGACGGACTCGAGGATGACCGCCGTCTTGGCCGGGTTATGCGTTTCGGGGTCAAAGGTCATCGTCCCGGAAATACCGGTGAATTCTCCCAGGTTTTCCAAGGCGGAGCGCAGGGCTTCCGGATCCGTGCCGCCGGCGTTTTTCACCGCTTCGACCAGCATCATCGCGGACTCATAGCCCAGGACGCTGAATCCGTCGGGCGCCCGGTTGTAGGCCGCCTGATACTCGCTGACAAAATCCTGCAGCGACGGGTCGTCCATGTAAACGAAGTCTACATAGAAAGTGTTGTTCATGTTCTCGGCGCCGGCGATGCCCACCATGTCGCCGCTACCCCAGCCGTCGCCGCCTAGGATCGGCACGGTCACTTCAGCGTCTCTGGCCTGGAGGACAAAACGGCCGTCGTCGGTGTAATAGGCCGGCACAAAAATGACGTCCGGCCCCGCCGTCTTGATGTTTTCAATGATCGGACGGAAATCCGTGTCGCCGGCCGAGAACTGTTCCTCGCGCACGACGGTCTTGCCGGCGGCTTCAAAAGTCTGCTTGAAGCTGGCGGCCAACCCGCCGGAGTAATCGCCGACGATGTCATAAGCGATAGCCGCGGTTTCCGCCCCCAGGACGTCCATGGCGAAATTAGCGGCGACCTCGCCCTGGAAGGGGTCGATAAAACATGCGCGGAAGATCCACGGATTCAGCGTGCCGTCCTCGTTAACGGTCAGACGGGCGTTCGTGCCGCTCGGGGTGATGAGCACGATGTTGTTATCGGTTACGAGCTGGATGGAGCCGAGTACGGCCGCCGTCGTCATCGGGCCGAGGATGGCGACGACGTTTTCCCCGACGAGACGTGTCGTGGCGCTGGTCGCTTCACCGGCTTCCGATTTGTTATCGGCGGGAATATAGTTGAACATCCTCCCGTCCAAAACCCCGCCTTCGGCGTTCACTTTGTCAAACGCCAGCTTCATGCCGTTCTGGCCGCTGAGGCCGAATTCCGCCGAACTGCCTGTGAGCTCAAGGTTCAGGCCCACGTTGATCGGCTCGCCCGCGGCAGGTTCATCGGATCCCCCGGCGGGCGGCGTTGCGGGCGGTGTGGCAGCTCCCCCGCCGCCGCAGCCGGACAGGACAAGAACGCCGCACATCAGAACCAGGAGCAGACACAGAATTCCATTCTTTCTAGGATTCATACTTTCTTCCTCCTTTTGACGATACATTTTTTACATTTCCAGTCGTAACCGCCACATTCTAACGTCTGCGCCCCGGCCTGTCAAGTTGTTTTTTTCCAAAAATGGCATATTAGGCTTGTTTTGCTGTCTGACTTGTCAGCCGGCCGGCTCCAAGACGATCATGGCCAGTATGCGCAGCTCCTTGTCGCTCGTGTTTTTGGCGCTGTGAAAACTGCCGCTGTGACATACGGCCACGTCGCCCGGTTTAGCCTGCAGCGTCTCGCCGTTTACGTTGATTTCGCCCGTGCCGGACAGCACATAGTAAGTCTCGCTTTCCCCGTGATGTTCATGCTGCCCGACGGAGCAGCCCGGTTCCAGCACCATTTCCGCGAAAACCTTGTAACTTTTTGGCATCTTGCCTTCCGGGAAAAAATTCTCAAACGTCGTGCTGCCTTCTCCGCCGCGCGCCCGGACCTTGACTTCCTTGACCTTTTCGTCGCCGCTCACATAAAACATTTGCCGCACCTCCGCGTTTTAGCTTATTTTACTGCTGATTCCCCATTTGGAACAAAAGCGACTGATGCTCCGCCCCCTTCCCTTTATCAATATATTTGACATCCTCACCGCCGCCCATGATCAGCGCGGGCACAAAAAAATATATCTCATCATGATCCAGGCGGCCCTTTTTCTTCAACGCTTCGTCAAACAACTCCTTTCTTAAAAGCTCGTTGATGATATCCGGATTGACAATGAAAGAATCGAAAAACTCCGTTAAACTCCAGACGCAAACATTTATTTTTCTGTGGTGGACGTCGAGAAAGCTAACGTCTTCCGCGCCCTCAGCCAGTTGGCGGTAATAAAAAATATCACCGAACCCGGTCACGAGGATCGGCACTTTTGAGGCGTCCCGCCGCCCCAGCCATTCAGCCAGCGAATCCGCGTAATCAGCCGGGTCGATCACTTTGATCAGTCCGCCGCCATAATTCCCCAGACCGGACTCGCGCCAGAACCCGATGAGTTCCGCGGGCAATACGCCCTCATATTGCTTGAGGATCTTACCATCCGGTTTTACCAGATCCGCCGCCGGCTGGAAAGTTTCGGTGAATTTTTTAAAATAATCAGCCATTCCGCTCCTCTCCCAACTCTCCTCTCTCCTCTTTCAACTCCCCAACTCCCCTAAAACGTGACAGAGCCTAAAGTGTCTTTCATCCGCCGCAGCGCTTCCCGCAGGCGCTCCGTGCCTATGGTCAGCGTCATGCGCACATAGCCTTCGCCGGCCGCGCCGTAACCGTTGCCGGGCGTCACGACCACGCCGGCTTTTTCCAGCACGAATTCGGCGAAAGATTCCGAGGTAAAGCCCCCCGGCACCGGCGCCCACACATAGACGGCCGCTTTATTTTTTTTCATCCGCCAGCCCATGCTGTTCAAGGTGTCGATGATGATATCGCGCCGCTCCTGATAAACGGCGCACATATGCGGGATGATATCCTGCGGGCCGAGCAGGGCTTCGATGCCCGCCGCCTGCACCGCCTGAAAAGCGCCGGAATCCAGATTCGACTTCACCGTCCCCAGCGCGCCGATCACGTCGCGGCGGCCCGCCGCCCAGGCGATGCGCCAGCCGGTCATATTATACGCTTTGGAAAGCGAATTGAATTCGATCCCCGCTTCTTTCGCCCCCGGCACTTCCAGAAAACCGAGCGGCTTGTACCCGTCGAACCCGATCTCCGAATAGGCCCCGTCGTGGCAGATGATGATATCGTTTTCCCGGGCGAAATCTATCGCCTTACGGTAAAATGCCTCGTCCGCCGTCGCCGATGTCGGATTATTCGGATAATTCAGAAAAAGAAGCTTGGCCCGCTTGGCCACATCCGCGGGGATATCCTCGAATACAGGCAAAAACCCGTTTTCCGCGCGCAGCGGCATTTTATAGGACTGGCCGCCGGCCAGCATACAGCCGATCTCATAGACCGGATAGCCGGGATCGGGCACGAGGGCGATATCGCCCGGATTGATGTAGCAAAGGGAAATATGGGCGATGCCTTCCTTGGAACCGATCAGCGTCAGCACTTCGGTCTGCGGGTCAAGCTCGACTCCGCCGCGGCGCCGGTGCCATTCCGCCACCGCTTGCCGGAAACTCAGCATCCCGGCGTAGGACGGGTATTGATGATGGGCCGGATTGTATACCTCGGCCGCCATCCGATCCACGATGTTTTTCGGCGTGGGCAAATCCGGGTCGCCGATGCCGAGACTGATGACGTCCGTGCCTTTGGCTCTCGCCGCCGCTATTTTTTCGTCGATGCGCGCGAAAAGATATGGCGGTAAATTTTTGATCCTCTCTGCCTGTTCCGTCATGAAAGCATGATCCTCCCTGCTCGCCGGGCCGGTCGGGCCCCGCTTATAATGTTTTTCCTCTGAATACGTAAGCCGCGGGGCCGCTCATCAGCACATTGCCGGAATCCTGCCAGGCGATGCGCAGCGTTCCCCCGGGCAGGCGCACGAACGACTCCCGCTCCAGCCGCCCTTCCAGCACGCCGGCCACCACGGCCGCGCAAGCTCCCGTGCCGCAGGCCAGCGTGGGGCCGGCCCCTCTTTCCCACATGCGCAGGATGATATCATGCCGGCTCACGACTTGCGCGAACCCGACATTGGTGCGGTTAGGAAAGACCGGGTGGTTTTCCAGGAGCGGACCGACCGTTTCCAACGGGATATCCTCCGCCGCGGGCGCGAAGATCACGCAATGCGGGTTTCCCATGGAGACGGCGGTAAAAAAGAAAGTATGCCCGCTGATCTCTATTTTTTCTTCCACGGCCAATTCCTGCTTCGCCAGCACCGGCACCAGTTCCGGCCGCAGGACCGGCGCGCCCATATCGGCGCAAACTTCCCGGACCGCGCCGCCCTCTACGGTCAGCCAGATATTTTTTACGCCGGCTTCCGTCCCGACCGTCATCGTGTCGCCCGAAACATAGCCGGCCTCATAAGCGTATTTCGCCAGACAGCGGATCCCGTTGCCGCACATTTCCGCTTCGGAGCCGTCCGGGTTAAAAACGCGCATCCGCACATCCGCCCGCGGCGCGGGCTGCAGCACCAAAAGCCCGTCGGCGCCGACGCCCCGGTGACGGTCGCATAGCTCCCGCGCCGCCGCGGGGTAGGAAATCCCCGACGCGCCCTCGAACTCGTCCACGAGGATAAAATCATTGCCCAGACCGTGCATTTTTATGAAGTCCATATTCAGTCCCCGCCGGCGGCCTGGCCGGTCCAGCCGGTCATATCGCCTTCCGCGTCGAACGCGGCGTTGATCAGCCTGATAAACTCTAAGGCGCTGCGGAACGGCGTCTGTTTTTTCTGCTCCACCCAGGTGAGCGTTCCCTGCCATTCCGCCCTTTGCCTGTAACGCACCTGAAAAATGAACGTCCCCTGTTCGCCTTTTTCCGCGTCGAACAGAGCTTCGCTCCAGTATTTTTTCAATTCCGGCGCCGTGCTCCTGACTGCCGTCGTCTCTTTGTTTTCCTCACGAAAATAACGGAAATCAAAGAAATTCTGCGGGAAGGAGATCGTGTCAAAAAAATCCCCCATTTTGTCTAAAAATTCTTTTATCGTCTGAAAGCGGGCCGGCTCTTCAAGGTATAAATTGTAAAATCTGCCGGATATATCCGCGGAGGATATGCTGTCCACACAGAGCAGCGTTCTCGTGACCAGTCCCGGAATACTGGCGCTCATAGGCAAAACCGCTCCCTTCTGTAAAAATATGCGCTCGGGTATGCGCTTGCCTAACTATATCACAATATCGCGGCTTTTGCGAGACTCTTCGGACAAATTTCCGACAAAATTCTCGTGTGTCATACACAAAGCGGCGGCGGTATGCTATAATTAGAACTATTCGAGCTAAGGACTTGCGCAATAATTGTTGCACAGTCCAAACTGAGGAGGATAAACATGGCGGCAGATATGAAACAGGCTGAAGTCAAAGGCAAACGGGTCTTTGTCCGTGTGGACTTCAATGTGCCGATGGACGCGTCTATGCGTATCACGGATGAAACGCGGATACGGGCGGCGCTGCCGACTATCCGCTATCTCAGGGAAAACGGGGCCAAAGTCATTCTCGCCTCGCATCTCGGCCGGCCCAAGGGCTTTGAGCTTAAACTGTCTCTCGCCCCCGCGGCGGCGGCGCTCGGACGGTTGATCGGCCTGCCTGTGATCATGGCGCCGGACTGCGTCGGGGCGGAAACGGCCGAACTGGCGGCGGCGATGCAGCCCGGCGAGGTGCTGCTCCTGGAAAACCTCCGTTTTCACGCGGAAGAGGAAAAAAACGATCCGGCTTTTGCCCGCGAGCTGGCTTCTCTGGCCGACATTTATATCAACGACGCTTTTGGCAGCGCGCATCGGGCCCACGCCTCGACGGAGGGCATCACCGCTTTTCTTCCCGCCTACGCCGGTTTCCTCATGGAAAAAGAACTGAGTTTTCTGGGCAACGTGCTGAGCGCCCCGGAACGCCCGTTCGCGGCGATCCTCGGCGGAGCTAAAGTCAAAGATAAGATCGCCGTCGTCGAAAATTTGCTGACGAAGGTGGACGTCCTCATCATCGGCGGCGGGATGGCCTATACCTTCCTCAAGGCCAAGGGCTATAACGTCGGCCGTTCTCTTTTGGACGAGGAAAGACTGGAGTTTGCCGCCGGCGTCCTCAGGCAGGGCGCGGAGAAAAACCTGCCGATCCTCCTGCCCGTGGACGTGGTGGCCGCCGGGGAGATAAGCGCCGATTCGCCGCGGCGCGTCACGGACGTCGCCGGGATCGGCTTAGAGGAGATGGCGCTGGATATAGGGCCGGAAACCGTCCGGATCTTCACGGACGCCGTGAAGACGGCGCGCACCGTTTTGTGGAACGGGCCGATGGGCGTTTTTGAGCTGGACGCTTTTGCCGGCGGGACGAACGCCATAGCCAAAGCGATGGCTGATTGCCCCGGCGTGACCATAGTCGGCGGCGGGGATTCCGCGGCGGCGGTGGAAAAAGCCGGCCTGACGGATAAAATGACGCATGTTTCGACGGGCGGCGGCGCGTCGCTGGAGTTTTTGGAGGGCAAGACGCTGCCGGGCGTTGCGGCCCTGAAATAGGGGGATCATATGGTAAAACGCAGGCCGTTTATCGCGGGCAACTGGAAAATGAACAAACTCACGGGGGAAGCGCTGGCGTTTGCCCGTGAATTCAAGGCGCTGGCGCCGGAGTTTCAAGGCGCCGATATAGCGATTTGCGCTCCTTTCACCTGTCTGGCCGCGCTGGCGGAGGTCTTTCGGGACACGGTCGTCGCCGTCGGCGCCCAGAACATGTTTTATGAGCGGAGCGGGGCTTATACAGGGGAAATATCCCCGGATATGATCTTGGACGCCGGCTGCTCGGCGGTGATCATCGGTCATTCCGAGCGGCGGGAGATCCTCGGGGAAACGGATGAAACAGTCGCGCGCAAAACGCGTCTGGCGCTGGAAACGGAGCTGCGGCCTATAGTCTGCGTCGGAGAGACTCTGGCTGTCCGCGAGGCGGGCCACGCCGCGCCGCATGTGCGCGCCCAGGTGGAAAAAGCTCTGGCCGGTCTCGACCCGGCGGCGATGAGCCGCGTGACCGTGGCCTATGAACCGATTTGGGCTATCGGCACGGGCCGGGTGGCGACGGCCGCCGACGCGCAGGAAATCTGCGCGGTCGTCCGGGGGACGATAGCCGGCTTCGCCGGCGCGGCGGCCGGGGAGACGCGTATCCTTTACGGCGGCAGCGTCAAGGCGGACAATATCGCCGAGCTGCTGGGAACGGGGGATATAGACGGCGCTTTGGTCGGCGGCGCCAGCCTGAAAGCGGCGGAGTTTGCCGAATTGATCCGCCGGGCGGCGGGGGCGGCGTGAAACCGCTGCTGCTGATCGTCCTGGACGGGTTCGGCGTCTCGGAGAACGCGCGGGGCAACGCCATCCGCGCCGCGCGGATGGAGACCTGGGACAGGCTTTGGGGGACTTATCCCCACGCCCTGCTGCAGGCCTCCGGACTGGCGGTGGGCCTGCCGGAGGGCCAGATGGGCAACTCCGAGGTCGGACACCTGAATATCGGGGCCGGCCGCGTCGTTTATCAGGAGCTGACCCGGATCGACCGCGCCATAGCCAACGGTTCTTTGCGGCAAAACAGCGTCCTGACCGAGGCCGTGGACAAAGCGGCCGGCGGCGCCCTGCATCTGCTCGGGCTTTTGTCGGACGGGGGCGTCCATTCTCATAATACGCATCTTTACGCCCTGCTGCGTCTCGCCGCGGCGCGGGGAGCGGAAAATATCCATGTGCACGCGATCCTGGACGGCCGGGATACGCTGCCGCGGAGCGCCATTCCTTTTTTGGACGCTCTGGCGGCGGAGCTGCGCGCGCTGGGCCGGGGGCGCCTGTCCTCCCTCTGCGGGCGCTATTACGCGATGGACCGCGATAAACGCTGGGATCGCGTGCGCAAAGCTTATCAATTATATACGGCCGGGGAAGGGCAGGAGACATCTGACGCGCGGCAGGCGGTCGAAAACTCTTACGCGGCCGGCGCCGGGGACGAGTTTCTGGCGCCGGTGCGGCTGACGGGCGGCAGCGGCGCGGCGGGCGGCGGCGTCATGCGGGACGGGGATAGCGTGATTTGTTTTAATTTTCGCGCCGACCGGATGCGCGAGATCGTCGGCGCCCTGACACAGCCGGATTTCAGCGGTTTTGCCCGGCCGGCCTTCCCGCGTCTCAACCTGACCTGCCTGACGGAATATGACGCCGGTTTTGGTTTGCCGGTGGCTTTCCCGCCGGAAGACCTGCCGGACACGCTGGGCCATGTGCTGGCCGCGGCTGGTATGCCGCAGCTGCGGCTGGCGGAAACGGAAAAATACGCCCATGTGACTTTCTTTTTCAACGGCGGGCGCGAGGAGCCGGAAGCGGGGGAAGACCGGATCCTCATCCCTTCGCCTCCGGTGGCGACTTACGATCTGCAGCCGGAAATGAGCGCCCGCGCGGTGACGGACGCGGCGCTGGCCGCGCTGGAAAAAGAACGTTACCCGGTCGTCGTCATAAATTTTGCCAATCCGGATATGGTCGGGCATACGGGGGTGATGGCCGCAGCTGTCCGGGCGGCGGAAACCGTGGACGAATGTCTGGCTCGCCTTTGGCCCGCGGTGCGGGCGCGCGGGGGGGCGATGCTCGTCACCGCCGATCACGGCAACGCGGAACAAATGATCGACCCGGAGACCGGAGAGCCTTTCACCGCCCACACCACGAGCCCCGTGCCTTTTGTTTTAGTCTCGGAGACCTGGCGCAGCGCCACGCTTCGCCAGGACGGCGCTCTGGCGGATATTGCCCCCACGGCGCTGGAAATATTAGGAATGCGCCAGCCGGACGCCATGAGCGGCCGGAGTTTGATCGCGCGATGAAAGGAAGTGCAGCAAATGTCAGTAATTGACCAGATCACGGCGCGGGAGATCCTTGATTCCCGCGGCAATCCCACCGTAGAGGCGGATGTCGTTCTGAGCGACGGTTCCTTTGGCAGAGCCGCCGTGCCTTCCGGAGCCTCGACCGGCGCTTTTGAGGCGGTGGAGCTGCGGGACGGCGACAAGAGCCGCTACGGCGGCAAAGGCGTACTGAAAGCGGTCGCCAACGTAAATGAAATCATCGCCCCGGCGCTCATCGGCGTGAGCGCTTTCGACCAGCCGGCCCTGGACGCCAAGCTGAACGAACTGGACGGCACGCCCAACAAAGAAAAACTGGGCGCTAACGCCATTTTAGGCGTGTCGCTGGCCGCGGCCAAGGCGGCGGCTCAATACGTCGGCCTGCCGTTTTACCAGTATATCGGCGGCGTGAACGCCAAAACGATGCCCGTGCCGATGATGAACATCCTGAACGGCGGCAAACACGCGGACAACAACGTGGATATACAGGAATTTATGGTGATGCCGGTGGGAGCGGCCAGCTTCAGCGAGGCCCTGCGCGCCGGCGCGGAGATCTATCACCGCCTGAAAGAAGTGCTGCGGGATAAGGGGCTGGCGACGTCGGTCGGCGACGAGGGCGGTTTCGCCCCGAATCTGTCCTCCAACACGGAAGCGCTGGCCGTTATCGTGGACGCGATCGAAAAAGCGGGCTACAAACCGGGCAAAGAGGTTTTTCTCGCGTTGGACGTCGCGGCAACCGAGCTTTATCACGACGGCAAATATGTGCTAGCCGGGGAAGGTCTGACCAAAACCGCCGCGGAGATGATCGACTATTACACCACGATTTGCCGTAAATTTCCAATAATTAGCATCGAAGACGGTTTGGCCGAGGAAGATTGGGCCGGCTGGAAAAAACTCACGCAAAAACTCGGCGGCAAGATCCAACTGGTGGGCGACGATCTTTTTGTCACCAATACGGAGCGCCTTATCCGCGGCGTCAGAGAGGGATGCGCCAACGCCATCCTCATAAAGCTGAATCAGATCGGCACTTTGACGGAGACGCTGGACGCGATCGAGACGGCGAAAAAAGCCGGTTTTGGCAATGTTATCTCCCACCGCTCCGGCGAAACGGCCGACGTCTCGCTCGCACACGCCGCCGTGGCCACGAACGCCGGCCAGATCAAGACCGGCGCCCCGGCCCGCACGGACCGCTTGGCCAAATACAATGAACTGCTCCGGATCGAGGAGGAATTGGGCGCTTCCGCCGAATACTACGGAGAAAAGATATTGGGAACTGTGAAAAAATAATATTTACGCCGGGGTTCCCGTCATTCCGGGATGAGTCGGTTCCATTCTCTCCCGTCATTCTGGGCTTGTCCCAGAATCCATGTTCCATTCTGAAGGGTTAAGGAGAATGGATTCCGGCATAAAGCCGGAATGACGGGAGTTGGAAATAGTTTAAGGAGAACTTTCCGCATGAAAAAACGCTTACTGACCGCTTTATTTTCGCTGGTTTTGCTGGCCGCCTGTTCCTCCGCCCCCGCATCCTTCGCGGTGAAAGTCAACGATCAGGCCGTGCCGATGCAGGATTATGACGATTTTTACTCGTTTTATCAGACTTCTTACGAACAGCTTGATTACGACTGGGAGGGCGTGGACAAGGAACAGCTGAAACAAAGCATCCTGGAGACGCTGATCCAAGACGAGCTTCTGCGTCAGCTTGCCGAGGAGAAGAATTGGGATCTGCAGACGCCGGAGGTGGACGGCGAACTGGATCAACTGAAGACGCAGATCACCACGCTGGGTTTTCCGACCTACGACGACTGGCTGCTGGCCAATCATCGCACGGATGAGAAGATGCGCACGCTCGTGGCTTTTCAGCAGAATATCAGCCAGGATGAGGGCGCCGTCGCGCCGGAAGTCCTGCAGCAGTATTTTGACGATAACGCCGCCGCCTACGATACGCCGGAGATGGTGACCGCCAGCCATATTCTGATAGATCTGGAGGACGAGGCGAAGGCTTATCAGCTGGCGGCCGATTTGCAGGGGGCCGATCTGGAGACCTTCGCGGAGACGGCGCGGAAAGAGTCTATCGACACGGGCAGCGCGGCGGACGGCGGGAGCGTGGGCTCTTTCGGCCGCGGGCAGATGGTGACGGAATTTGAGGACGCCGCCTTCAGTCAGGAAATAGGCGTCGTCAGCGCGGAACCGGTGCAGTCCCGTTTTGGTTATCATATCATCTATGTGCAGGATCACCAGCCGGCCAAACAGGGCGTGCTGGAGGACAATATCGAGCAGATACGCGTAATGACCTATTACACCAATTTGCGGGAAAACGCGCGGATCGAGTACGGCGAAGGCATGGCCCCGCCTTCTGAAGAAGACGCCGAGCTCCCTGTCGAGGAGATCACGTTCTCCCCTGACGAGACTACGCCTGACGCTGACGAAACAACTCCTCCCGCCGAGACGGAGGAGGACGCCGCGCCGTGACCGGTGTCAGACGGCTTTGTTTGATTATCATCGCCGGGATTGCCCTGCTCCTCGCGGGGCAGGGCTGGCTGATCGCCCATTGGCCGGGCGCTGGCGGCGGCGAACCGGCGGCGGAGACGTCTCCGCCGCCGGAGGCGGCTTTTGGTCCCCAGGGAGAGGAATCGGCGGAATTGGTCAGCGCGGAAACGCTGAAAAAATACGCTCAGGATTTTTACCTGAACACCGAATTTCTCAATTTGCTTTTCCCGGATAAAATCGTCTATAAACGGGCCGGGATGATCTATTACGCGGATATCGACCCGGATCTGGAAAAAAACGTCTATGACTGGGGGAATCTGAGCCGCTCCGCCTCCCGTCCCGTTTACGCGGACGAGAGCGCCGGGATCCGCTCCATGTTCGGCATCGACGTTTCGTTTTACCAGGAGGACATAGATTGGGACGCCGTAGCCGGCGACGGCGTGGAATTTGTCATGATCCGCATGGGCTACCGCGGATACGGCAGCGGCGCGCTGGTGCGCGACGAGCGGTTCGACGAATATATCGCCGGCGCCGCGCGGGCCGGGCTCAACATAGGAATTTACTTTTTTTCCCAGGCAGTAAACCCCGCCGAGGCCGTGGAAGAAGCCGAATTCGTCCTGGAAGCCATCGCGGGGCATAACGTGACGTTTCCCATCGTGTATGATTTTGAGGAAATCGCTGGGGTGAATTCCCGTGCCGCTTATCTGGGGAAAGCCCAGGCGACCGATAACGCGATAGCCTTTTGCGAGCACGTCACGGCTGCCGGCTACACGCCGATGGTCTACGCGAACCCGGGCTGGTTCCTCCATGAAATGGAAATGCCCCGCCTCGAAAACTACGATAAATGGATCGCTCAGTATTACGACGCCCCGTTTTTCCCGTACAAATTTTCCCTGTGGCAGTACAGCGACGCGGGAAAAGTGGCCGGGATCCGCGGCGACGTCGATATGAATCTGGCCTTTGTGGCGGCGGAATGAGCGAAAGGCGAGCCGTGAAACGATATACCGACAAACCGTACTGGACCTACACGATGTACTCCCTGGGCGCGCAAGGGATCTGTGTCGTCTGCCCCAAATGCGGGCAGATGGGCATAGTGAAAGCGGAGGACGATGACTGCGTTTTCAAGTGTACCGGTTGCGGGGAAAGGCAGTCCCAGCGCTTTGAGAGGAAGGAATGCGCCGCGGAGGCCAGCTGCAAAGGCTGCGGCCGTTTTTTCCGTGAGGATGTTCCCAAGGAAAAACAACAGTTCAAGGTTTTGCACATAAAATGCCCCCGCTGCGGCGAGATCGCGGCCGCGCCGGTCCGAGTGAAAAGACGGCTGACCGGGATCATCTCCAGCACCGATCCGGACGGCGTCGACCCGAACACAGGCTATCCTCTGTATTATCGCACCACGTTTGACGGCAAGCCGGTTTGGGCGCTGAACCGTGAACATCTGCAATACCTGATCGATTATATCGAAGCGGATCTGCGGGAGACGCCCGACAAGAGATTTCCCGTGAAAAAGACCCAATCGGACCATTTGCCCAAATTCATGAAGCTGGCGAAAAACCGGGACGGCATAGTAAAAGCGCTGCGGCGTTTGCAGGAAAAGTAGGGGAATCAAGATATGACAAATAAAATAATACCAATAGAAATCGAGGGAATAAACGATAAGATTTACGCCGGGTTTTGGCTGCGATTTTACGCGGGTTTATTAGACGGATTAATTACCATGCCGTATTTTCTTTTGCTTTTACTTATTAATTCTTTGGATAAGAACATATATTTATTCACAGCTATTCCAGATTTATTGATTATTGTTTGGTATAATGTTTATTTACCAAAAAGGTATGGCGGAACACCGGGAAAATTGATCGCCGGAATAAGCATCGTTAAAATGGATGCTTCCCCAATTGGCTGGAGAGAAGCGCTTTTAAGGCACAGTGTTTATATCGGGTTGGTGATCTTGGATATGATCATGATGACCGTAGCAATACTATTGGCTGATGAGGAAATATATAATAATTTGGGGATGTTCCAAAAATCCGCCTATTTATCCAGTCTGGTCAGGAATAATATAGTGATCGCTTTAACCAATATATGGTATTGGGGTGAATTTGTCGTACTGTTATTCAATAAAAGAAAAAGGGCGCTTCACGATTTTATCGGCGGGACAGTAGTGGTAAAAGCGAAATACATTGAAAAAATCAGAAATAAAATGGAAAGACCGTATAAGAAATGGCAGGTTAAGTAGCCCAACTGCCGAGTAGACAGTCTCGACGGTTCATTAAACCTAACCTCGTGGTTTCGGCTCCAAGGCTGGGTACCGGCTGCTCGCTACGCTTTGCCGGACTCGGACTTTCACCGAGCAGTATCACATACACCGAACTGGCATACCCTCATTTGTTTTTATAAACATTTTGTATCCATAATTTGCTTTAATTTTACAAAATATTCCAACCAACTTTAGTCCCTATGTCGCATAACGTTCCGGCTGTTTACGACGTTTTGGCCGCCCATATAAGGGCTTTGCGCAGCAAAGACCAGGGCCGACATAATCTCTCCTTAATACATATTTACCAATCCCTCTCCCTTATTAAAGTTTCGACATCAACTTCTACATTAAAATGTTTAATTATATCTATTACCGTTTGCCCTATTGAATCTCTTGCGA
>JAISAH010000083.1 GCA_031266805.1 Gracilibacteraceae bacterium | reverse complement strand
GGCAATACATGGGAAGGTCAAATTTCCATATATAGGCAAATGTAGTGGTACGCGTATTTTCTAGTTCCGGAACCCCCGGAAAACTCAAGCTTTCATTTTTTTGACCGTCAAAGTCAAGTCTAAATAGGCCAGCGGATGATCAAACGCAGGATAAAATCCGCATAGAAAGCGATGCCATTATCGGGATATTGTTTAAATGCTTTTATGGTTCCTGGAAATTAATCGGAAGCGATATTGTCGAATATGAAATCATGAAGACACCTGATTTAAACAAACGAAACAAGGCACTGAATTTATATTCTGTAAAAAAAGAAAAAATAAATTTCAATGATGCAATAAAGGCGAGAGCATTAGGAATACAAAAACATGGCCTAAAGCCATTTGACAGTTTACATTTTGCGTCTGCTGAATATAGGAATGTTGATATTCTATTGACAGTGGATAAAGATTTCATAAAATACTCTAGGAAAGTGAATTCAATTTTACGGGTTGAAAACCCCATCAATTGGTACATGGAGGTTGTTGAAAATGATTAGTCAAACAATGGTAAGAGACATGAATAGCATAAGGAAATTAGGGATTGAAGCATTAAATGAAAAACTCGGACCGCTTGGAATGGTTGAGTTTATGCGCCAATTTGATTCCGGATATGGTGATTATACTAAGGAACGGCATAATTGGTTGGATGGATTAACAATTGAAGACATAAGTAATGAAATTAGAAAATAAAATAGTCCAACTGCGCCTAATGAAGTACCCCGTTGAGGATGAGCTGGACGCTGTTCGCCTTGCGCTGTATGAGCAGACAAAAGGGATGAGGGCCTCGGAAGTAACGGTATTCATGATTATATTTTCCATGTATAGGAAAAAGTCTTGCATGGGCGCTCCGTATATGGTATAATTTGGTTTAGACGGGACATGCCCGCTCGGAATTCGTCTCCTAAAAGACAAAAACAGGAAACGATAACGCAAACACCGTGATGAAGGTGAGTTTGTGAAAAAAGGCGGCGGGACTGGCGGCAGCAAGGCAAAAAGCCAGAAAGAACTTTTTGGTAAGGAGTATACCGACGTTAAAGGGCATGACACCATACAGAGGTTACGAAAAGAAAAACAGGGCTATGTAAAAGGTGCTTTCGATCACCCGGATATCGGCCCTAACACGATAGACTTGTTTTGGGGCGATGATAGCGTGGGTCTGTGTCATATGATAAGCGAGCGTAGGACGCGCGGAGTAAATATTGACGCATTTTTGAAAGAATTGCCGCTTGCGGTGGAAAAAGGCAAGCTGGGACCAAATCATGATGAACCTGACACGCGTATAAATATTTACCACAGAGACAAAGTAGTAGTTATCACATATGAATTGCGCGGCGAAGAAGCACGAGCGATTTTGACCGCTTATAAGACGACCAAATTAAAAAATTCCGCGAAATCAGGAGGTGCAGGCACTAACCTGATTTGACGACTGACAGACCGGATTCCTCAGTCAACGCGGAACGTTAATATTATTTTACCCTAGTAGGCAAAAACATCTGTCAAGAGGTGTTTTTTTATGCTGTCAAGAGAAATAATCGCAGTCAAAATCTGGAATCAAGGCCGCCGACTGTAAGGGCGGCAGACGAGGTGAGTGAGGCGAGGTGTGTACCCCATGTATGCATGCCCTTGTAGGGAGCGGCGTCCTCGACGCTCCGCCGCCTGACCCAATACACGGGACATTCCAGCTTTATGCCGGAATCCATTCCCATAACGATAATGCCATGATTATATTTTCCATGTATAGGAAAAAGTCTTGCGCGGGCGCTCCGCATATGGTATAATTTGGTTTAGGCGGGACATGCCCGCTCGGAATTCGTCGTCTTGGCGGTTTGGTCACTTCCCTGAGGGAGGTGATGCTGATGACATGGTTAGAAGTATTCACTTTTGGCCTGCTCATTGTTGGCATTATCGGTCTCCTAAAAGACAACAGGAAACGATAACGCAAACACCGCCCTTGTAAAGGCGGTGTTCGGGCCTCAACTATAGGACCGAGCCGCCCCGACAAAGGCGGCGGATTCCACTACATACAGTCTACCACCACCGCAAACCGCTGTCAAGAAAAAAATGGATGTGCGATAAATTTGTGGGTAAGGGCGGGTCGCGACCCGCCTCGCGTCCTCGACGCTCCGCCGTTGTACAAATCGTAGGGGGCGATGGCAATCGCCCCGTTTCCTCGCGATTGCACCGTGCCACGCAAATGGACGGAACAGGGACCACGGGCGGATTGCCATCCGCCCCTACGGGAATGGATTCCGGCATGAAGCCGGAATGACGGGAGGAGTGCAGGTACGAGACTGCCGCTTTAGCGGCATAGTCGAGTCCGTACTGTGGTCTAGAGCGCCTTGCGCCCGCAGGCGCTTAGGCGGTCTTGCCAACAGTGACGGGGGACAGCGGTGTCGCCTATGACCGGGAGGACAAAGGGAAAAGCACGGAGACATCGTCTCCGTGCTTTTCGTGTCGGTTCAGTTCAAGGAAAGACTCAGGTGGACGGGAATGTGATGGTGATAGTATTGCCGGAGCGGTTCACTGATATACCGCCGGGCAAGTTGTCGCCTTCAGGCAGATTTGTCACTTTCAGTTCATATGCCGGATTCGGGGTTGAGGTCAAGGTAATCACGGCTTTATACACTGTGTTGAGGGCGAAAGCTCCGGTGTGAGTTATTCCTCCTAAATCCTGCCACACGACAGATGATGGATTGAAGAACAGAGCCAGCGGGCCGCCAATGGTGTAGAGCGGATTGATTGTCGCTACAGGCGCGGCCACAGCGTTCGCATAGACGAAATCAGTGCCCGTGGCGGGGAAAGTCCCTACAACATGGGCAACGCCATTAGTATAGTTTGTATCTGTAGTGCTTGCTCCTAGCAGATTGAAGAAACTGAGATTAGTTTCGTCAAAAGCGTAACCATCCTTAGGTGTCACATCAAATTCTACGTTATAGACACCGCCAGCGCCAAAAGTAGCACCTGTAAAGGTAACGGGATTACTACTACCATACGTCCACCTGACGGTGCTCACCGTGTATTCTGGGATGCTGATTGCGATTGTGTCCGGAGACATGCCGTACACAGGATAAACGCCAGCGATAGTTGAAACTGTAGAAGGTATCGCAATTTTAGTCGCCGGGAACACTTTCGTAATCACAGCTGCGCCCGTGCTGCTGTTGATCGTGACATCTGTTGATGGCACGGCAACGCCATTCACAGTGAACGCTACGCCGGCAAAGGTATAGCCGGTTGCGGGCGTCAAAGTGACGGTGGCGGTGTACACCGTGTTGGCGGCGAATGTGGTGAAAGTGGTGGAAGGAGTCGTTCCCCAAGTGATAGTAGTGCCGGTGTACCCGGTTCCGGAGGCAACGGAATTCTGTGGAGTCCCGCCATAAACCGGAACCGTGACAACAATATCACTGGGGCTGATTTGGGTTGGCGCCTGCTTAGTCACTGTGATGTCAAAGCTCTCGCTCGCCGGGTCACCTGCGGCTTGACTGTTCGATAACTCGACAGTATACAAATCGCCGCTCTTGACGGCTACAGTTGCAGTTGTCAAACTAGCCTGGCTATCCGTTAACCCTGAGATGATAGTGTTCACCGTACTCTGTGCCCAATTTAGTTCGGTGCCTGTATAGGTGTTTGGAATTACATAGGGTGCGGCAGCTACAATCGCTTCTTTAGCCATTTGCAGATAAATCAAATTCATATTTTCTTCAGGACTTGATGTTGGAGTAATCGACACTCCCGTCTCAGTCTCGACCGTGATTCTTGAATCCACGTCAGACGCTACCGCATTCGCATCAATGCTGTGAAGATCCGCATATTCAATAATAAAAGCGGTGTCCAGAACAAGCTCAACAGTCGGGGTGTTGGAACCAGTAATATTTTTCGTATCGACCACAATGGTTAGCGCTGTGATGTCGGTGTGTGCGGAAAGGGTGATATTGTCAACTACACCATCTGCCGGGGCCACCACATGCAATTCATTGACCGGCGCGCCCAGTGTGAAAGCTGTGTCCGACCTGTTGACGTAGATTGAGCCAATTGTGATTGGGGTGCTGGTATCATAATTCGGAGTGTAGACGGAAGCGACTGTATCAAGCTCGATCTTGTAAATATTGGTAGAACCGCCAAGCTTGAGACTGGTTCCCTTAGGAGCCTGTACATTCTGATTCACAGTAAATACTGCTGTAGGAGCGGTGATAGAATACAAGTAGACAGACTCCGAACCGCCGCCATTGATAGTTGCTGTGTTGTTCACCGTAATGCCAGCTACGCCGACATCGCCAGCCTTGACGCCGCTTGCGATAGTCAGATTGTTATAGGTGTCACCTTTCAAGGGATCGGGAGTATTGCCATTGAAGAAAGTCACTAGGGCTGGTGTTGATGTCGCAGTTTTTCCTATAACATACTTGTCAGCCTCATTTATAGACAACTGCGGATTGGTAGCGCTTTCGCCGGTATCATTAATCGGTGGAGTGTTAGGGCCGTTGCCACGACCGCCCCCACCGGTCACTACCGGCGCTATAGCCGCTACGATCTGGGAGAGAACGGATTCCGAGGTCACGGTCACGCCGCCGAGCCCGACGACGCGGGTGATGTTTTTCCCGGCCAGGAACGCCTTAGCCGCGGCGGAAACCACGCTGTTGTCCGTCAGGAGCAGAGGGGCGCCGGCGATATAGGCCGAGGCCGTCAGCGCGTCCACGAGATGGCTGTTCGTGCCGTTAGCGATAAAGAGACCCTTGGCGTAATCCCAGCTGTCGGCGAATTGCTGCAGGACGGCCAGATTGGTGTCATAACGGGTGGCGCCGCCGAGCCGCACTGCCGCGGGCAAAGAAGCAAGCACGCCGTCGCTGACCACGCCCGTGCCGCCGACTACATAGGAGGCGCTGATGCTATGGGCGCTGATAAAAGCCGTCACCGAAGCCGGCAGCGCGTTCACAGCCGTCAGCAAAATTGGCCAGCCGTTTTTCGCGGCGATGGAGGCCACGGACAAAGCGTCCGCGTTACTGTAGGCCGTGGTGATGACCACCGTGGTCACGGTCGTTCTCTTGGCGATCTCCGCCGCGATATTGGCCGCGGTGGCGAATCTGTCCGCGCCGCCCAGAGGGACGATCTCAATGCCCAGAGCGCGGACGGCGTCCTGCACCGGCTGGGTGATCACGCCGCTGCCGCTGGAGAGATAGACGGTCTTTACGCCCAGACGCTGGAGTTCAGCGGCGGAGACAGCGGTGAGCCGTCCGTTTTCCGTGAGCAAAATCGGGGCGCCGAGCAGTTTGGCCAGAGGCGCCACGGTCAGGGCGTCAACGAGGTTGGCGTCCGAGCCGGCAGCCAGGACAGCGTTTTCCGCCGTCGTCCATCCGGCCTGGGAAATACTTACCGCTGTCTGATAGCGGTCGGCGCCGGCCAGCCTCTCCGTCGCTACATCCGCGCCCAGCACGGTTTGCAGGGGCAGAAACAGCAGGAACAGGCAGACGATCAACGCCCAGGTGACTTTCTTGTTTCTCATGATCCAGGTCCTTCCTTCCTTGTGTCCTCAGTGAATCGGTGTGTGACAGGGCGTGTGCCCAGAAAACGCCCGGCGGACGGCAGAGACCGCCGAGTCAAAAGCGCCGCCACCCCCTTTAGCAGTATTCTTTCATACATGCACTCATGATTGCGTTTCCCTCCCGGTTTTCCTCGCGGAAGAACGACACCAAGCCAAGGATATCCCTGGCTGTTAATGTCATACTCGCATTATAATCCCTGGCAAGGGAAAAATCAATAATTTTTTCAGATATTTTCATTGATTTATTGTTATGGCTTAATGCAAAACACCGCATAGAGCGGAACGCTCTTAATCCCGTTTTCAAAGCCAAAATTTCTGCCCGACACACGGTAGGTAAACACAGGTTTGTAGGTATCGGCGTAGTTGCGCAGGCTTTTGGAACGGACATTTTCGGCGGACTTCGCTTCAAGCGGCAAAATATTGCCTTGCCTGTCTTGAAAGACGAAATCAACCTCCGCTTTTCCCGGCGAACTCCAATAATACGGCGTAATGCCGTTGACGGCGAGTGCTTGATGGATATAATTTTCGGTCAGCGCTCCCTTAAAGCCGTCAAAGCTGTGCGGCGTGTGAATCACCACATTCGCCGCAATGTCGAACTTGGAGCAAAGCAAGCCTGTATCCACCATATAGACCTTAAACGCCTCGTTTTCCGCATAGACCGACAAGGGCATTTTCCCCTGCGTCACATGGACGCATTTGTGGATGATCCCCGCCGAAACAAGCCACTCTATTGCCGATTCATAGTCGCCCGACCTTGCGCCGGATTTTATGACCTTGTATTGGAATTTATGGTTTTCCTTGGAAAGATGCGCGGGGATACTTGCCCACGCCGCCATAATGCGCGTCATTTCCCGCGGCGTCGTGTATTTCGCCATGTCCGCAATGTAGGAATCGTTCAGCGTTTTAAGCTCTGCGTTCACAAAGTCAAAGTCGCGTTTGTTGATATATTCCCGCACGGCGGCAGGCATACCGCCCACCACAAGATATGTTTTGTAAAAGTCCATTGCGGCGCCGTGCAAGGCAAGCGGCGTGAAACCGTCATATGCTTCGCGAATCAAGCCGCACAGCTTTTCCTGCTCAATGGCCTGCAAAAATTCCTCAAAGTCCATCGGGTGCATATGCAGCATTTCTACCTTACCTACAGGGAAAGAGGATTTTTCGCGCTTTAACGCCACGCCGAGCAGACTGCCCGCCGCGACGACGTGGTAGCCCGTCTTGCTTTCCTCAAAGTATTTCAGCGAGGTCAACGCCCGTTCGCAGGCCTGTATCTCGTCAAAGATGATCAGCGTGTCCTCTGTCAAAATGCTCTGTCCGCTCTGCGCTTCCAATTCCTTGATGATTCTTTCGGGGTTTAAGTCGCGCTCAAAAATAGCGGTAATTTCTGATGAGCTTTCCATATTGAAATATACCGTGTTTTTATAGTGCCTTTTCCCAAAGGTCAAGGCGGTATAGGTCTTGCCGACCTGCCGCGCGCCCTGAATCAAAAGCGGCTTCTTGTCGGGGCTTGCTTTCCATTTGAGCAGGCTGCTCATGATTTTACGTTCCATATAGTGTTATTACCTCTCGCTTATTATAACCTAAAACTGCAATAACTAAGCTCCGGCGCGTGCAGTCCGAGAACCAGTATGTACTCTACTCCCCTTCCGCCGGTTGCGGGGCGGGCGCGGTCAGGGCGTAGACGAAGCCCATGAGAACGCAGAAGGAGGTCATGAGCTGCAGGTGATAAAATATCCCCGCCATAAAATTGTACAGCAGCACCGACGGTAAAACGCTCACATACGCGGCAAGGATGATCTGCGCTTCCGTGAAATACTCGCCGCGCGCCGGCGCAGGCGCCGCCGCCATGCCCCTACCGGGCGGCCGGCCGCGCAAGACCCGCCAGGCGGCGATAAAGGGCAGGAAAAACACGGCCAGATAGGCGGCCAGACCCACAAAGCCGTAACGCCGCGTGTAAAGGGCGTATTCGTTATCCACCAAGGTCGTCATCGTAGTTTTTTGCGTGCCCCAGCCAAAAACCGGCGAATCCCAAATGCTGCCGATTGCCGTGTTCCAGCGGGCCAAATGGCCTTGGAGCGACGTGCTGTTGGAAAAATCCAGCCCCTCGGCCACGCGGTTCAAAAAATCCGCGGACGAGGTGAAAAACAGGAGCAGCGTCAGCACAAAGAGTACCAGGATTTTTTTCGTCACCTGCCGGTTTTTGCGAAAATGCCTCCAGGCCCACACGCTCGTCAGGGCGAAAAGAAGGGCGATCCCCATGAGCGCCGTGCGGGAGATCGTCAGGTATTCGAGCTTGACGACCAGGGCGATGGCGGCCAGAAGCGGCAGCGGCAGTTTTCCTCCGTCGTCGGCAAAATAGTAGCGCGTGACGAGCACGGCCAGCACGAGTACGGTAAACATACCGAAAACATTGGGGTTGTCAAAGGCGCCGAGGATGCGCGCCGGGTTGCCCACGATCAGGTGTTCCCAGTGCGCCTGATTGAAAAACGGCGCCAGCCAGGTGTCCAGGCCCAGCGCGTTCCAATGTTGCCCCCAGCCGAAAACGACCAGCACCCCCAAGGCGAAGGAGGCCGCCAGCCGCAGCAAAAGGCGGTCCGCCGCCGTGAACTCGATGGAAGCGACAAGGGTGACGACGAGGAAATACTTGAAAAAGGTGACGAGTTCCATCACGTCCCGCAAGGTGTAGGCGGCGTCGAGGAAAATGACCGCGTAGATATTGGAGACGGCGTAAGAGACGGCGAGGGCGGCGAAAAGACGGCCGACCGTCGCCCGCAGCCAGACGCGCGCGGGCGGCGGGGCGGGGCGCGCCTGCCTATGTAGGACGCGCCAGAGCGTCCGGGCCATATACAGGGCAAAAGCGGTAAAAAGAACAAATTCATCCAGGCGCAGACTGGGCAGAGCCGGATGCAGCGAAAAAGACGGCAGGAGCATGGCGGACAAAATAACCGTCAGCAGCATGAAAATCCGCGTTTCGTTCCGGTAAAAAGAACACCAGACCATGATGATCAGTCCTCCAGCGCCGCGCGCGCGGCGGCGGCGATATGCTCCAGCTGCGCCGGCGTCAGTTCCGGATAGCAGGGGATGGCCAGCGCTTCCCGGCAGGCCCGCTCCGCACGCGGCAGATCCCCGGCCCTGTAACCCAGGCCGGCCAGGGCTTTTTGCAGATGCAGCGGCAAGGGGTAGTAAACGGCGCTCGCCACGCCGCGGGCGCGCAGACCGGTGGCCAGACGCTCCCGTTCCGCCGTGCGCAGCACATATAAATGATAAACCGGTTCGCTCCCCGGCTCGCTTCCCGGCAAAATCACCCGACCGGCGGCGGCCAGATCGGCGAAGGCCTCGGCGTAAAAATCCGCCACCCGCCGGCGTGCCGCGTTCCAAGCCGGGAGATACCGCAGTTTTACGCGCAGCACGGCGGCCTGGATCTCATCCAGCCGGCTGTTGCAGCCGATTTCCTCATGATAGTATTTCACGCGGCAGCCGTGAAAACGCAAAACGCGCAGCCTGGCCGCCAGATCCGCGTCGCTCGTCGCCACCATGCCCCCGTCCCCGTAAGCGCCGAGGTTTTTCGTCGGGAAAAAACTGAAAGCGCCGGCCCGGCCCCAGGAGCCGGCTTTTTTCCCCTTCCAGGCGGCGCCGATAGCCTGCGCCGCGTCCTCCACCACCGGGATCCCGCGCGCGGCCGCTATATCCGTCAGCCGCTTCATATCCGGCATCTGGCCGAAAATATGCACGGCGACGATCGCTTTGGTCCGCGGGGTAAGACGCCGCTCCAGTTCCGCCGGATCCATATTGAGCGTCACCGGGTCGATATCGGCGAACACCGGCGTCGCTCCCAGCGCGGCGATCGTTTCCGCCGTCGCGAAAAAGGTGAACGGCGTCGTAACGACCTCGTCGCCCGCCCCCACCCCCAGAGCGCGGAGGGTGAGCAGCAGGGCGTCCGTGCCGCTGCCCACGCCGACGGCGTGATCCGCGCCGCAAAACGCGGCGATCTCCCGCTCCAGGGCCTCGCCCTCCGGCCCCAGGATAAAGCGGCCGGAACGGACGACGCCCAGCACGGCCTCGTCGATTTCCTCCCGTATGGTCGCGTATTGCGCCTGCAGATCCAAAAGCGGAATGGCGGTCATAAGAGCTCGTCCCGCGGCACCGCCCGCCAGACCCGCGCCGGGCTGCCGAGCATGACTTGGGCCGCTTCCGTGTCTTTAGTCACCACGGCCCCGGCGGCGACAAAAGTTTCCTCTTTTACCTCGACGCCCGGCAGCAGCACGGCGCCGCCGCCCACCCGCGCCCGGCGGCGAACGGTCGCGCCTTTAATCCGGGCGAAACGTTTTTCTGTGCGCCCCATATAATTGTCGTTCGTACTCACGACCATCGGGGCGATAAAAACTTCGTCCTCCACGGTCATATAAGCCGTAATATAAGCGCCGGACTGGATCTTCACGTCTTGGCCAATATTTACATTATTTTCCACCAAACAGCCACTGCCGATCACGCTCCGCTCCCCCACCCGGCAGTTTTCCCGCACCAGTGCCCCGTCGCCGAGAAAAACTCCCGCCGCCAGCTCCGTCCCCGCGTAGACCACGGCGCCGGCCCCGACCACGCAATCCGGCCCCAGACTGAGGGGCGGCCACTCCGTCCGGGCCGGCGCCGTGCTGGCCGCCGCGGCCAGCGGCGGCCGCCCCAGCACGGCCCCGGCCCCGATCACCGCGCCGGCGCCGACGGTCACGCCCGGGTATATGACCACCCGGGGCGCGAGCCGCGCCCCCGCTTCCACTCGCGCCCCGGCCTCCGCCACCGTGTACGGCCCCAGCGCCGCGTCCGGGCCGACCCGGACGTCCGCTCCCAGCACGCAGCCCGCGCCGAGCCGCGCGCCGGGCAGCACGCGCGCCCGCGGGCCGATAACGCAAAAAGGCCCCAGTTGAGCCGCCGGATCCACCGCCGCGTCCGCGGCGATGGCCGCCTGCCCGCGCTCCGCGCTCATTCTTCCGGCGGCAGCGTCACCGGCTGCCCCGTTTCCACGGAACGGTAGATCCCCAGCACGATATCCGCCGCCTTGCGCCCTTCCTCGCCCGGCACGGCCGGCGGCCGGTCGCAGCGCACCGCAGCGGCCATATCCGCGAAAAGGGCCGTATGGCCAAAACCGTATATATTGGGCGGATCCGCTTCCCCGGCCGCCAGGAGCTTCTCGCGCTCCGCGGCGGCGCCTTCATCCGCAAACTCCCAGACTTCGGCCCGGTTGACGGCCACGCCGCCGAGGATCACGCTGCCCGTCTCGCCAAACACGTTCAGCGTTTCTTCAATATTATGAGGGTAAACCGTGGCCGCGGCTTCGATCACGCCGAGCGCGCCGCTGCGGAAACGCAGGACGGCCACAGCCACGTCTTCTTCCTCGATCGGGCGCAAAGCGGTCCTTTTATAGCCGAAAACGGATTCCACCTCGCCCAGCATCCATTGCAGCAAATCGATGCAGTGGATGGACTGGTTCATCAGCACTCCCCCATCCTGGGCTTTTGTCCCCCGCCACGGGGCCTGAGCGTAGTATTCCTCGCCGCGCTGCCAGCGCACCGTGGCCTGCCCGTGGGTCAGTTTGCCGAAGCGTCCGGCTTCCAGGGCGGCGCGCAGGGCCCGCACCGGCGGGTTGAAGCGGTTCTGATGGATGACGCCCAGTTTCACGCCCGCCATGCGGCAAATACTGATCATGCGCGTCATATCCGCCGACCGCATGGCCAGCGGTTTTTCCACCAGCACATGCTTGCCGGCCTTGGCGGCGGCGACGGCGATTTCCGCGTGCGTGCCGCTCGGCGTCGCTATGGTCACGATATCGACGTCGGAACGTTTCAGCAATTCCTCATAATTGTAGTATCCCCGCGCTCCGTGCGTGACGGCGCTCCGGTCGGCGCGCTCCAGCACCACGTCGCAGACGGCCGTCAGTTCCGCCTCCGGCAGAGCGGCGATCGCCTCAAAATGTTTGGCGGATATGCGGCCGCAGCCGATAACGCCAAACCCCAGTTTTTCCTTGCTCATTCACTTTCTCCCAAAAAATCCAACAGAGCCGTCAGGCGCGGGTCGGTCTCCCGGCGGCAGTCACATTCCCCCGCGTTCAGATCCGCGCCGCAGGAGGGGCAGAGGCCGCGGCAGTCCGGGCGGCAGACAAAACGCATCGGCAAATGCAGGAGAAAAAACTCGCGCAGCCGGTCGTCAAGCTCTACTTCGTCTTTGGCGAAAAACAGCGTCGTGTCCAGCTGTTCCTGCGCCGCGCCGGCGGCGCGCTCCGCCGGCGCCCACTCGTCGTCAAAACTGAAACTGATCGGCTGGACCGTCTCCGCCAGACAGAGGTCGCAGATCACCTTGAGTTCCGCCGTCACCCGCGCGCCGACGCTGAAAGAGGGCCCGGCATTCCGCACTTCCGCCTCCAGAGTGACGGGCGAGTGCAAAAAACAGCCGTCCCGCTCCAGCCAGCCGGCGGGAAATTCCTGCGTCAAAGCGAATACGGCGGCGGCGCCGGGCTGATTTTTCAACTCGGTCAGATCTATCTTCATCGGGAAACTATTTCATGCGTGTCCATGGCGATCATCAGTTCTTCATTGGTCGGAATTACCAATATTTTACAAGTGGAATCGTCGGTGGAAATATCGGCGTCTTTTCCCCGCGTACTCTCGTTGCGCCCGTCGTCCAGGCGCGCCCCCAGGAACTCCAGCCCCCGGCAAATATCCCGGCGCATAGGAGGGGAGTTTTCCCCCAGACCGGCCGTAAAGGCGATGATATCCACCCCGCCCATCGCCGCCGCGTAAGAGCCGATGTATTTTTTTACATGATAGGAAAAAATATCCAAGGCCAGCTGGGCGCGCGCGTTGCCGTCGGCCGCCGCTTTTTCCAGATCGCGGAAATCGCTGCTCACCCCGGAAATGCCGAGGACGCCGCTCTCTTTATTCAGATAGTCGTTGACCTTGCTCTCCGGGATCTTCGCTTTTTCGACGATATAGGAAACGATGGTCGGATCCAGATCGCCGGAGCGAGTGCCCATGACCAGCCCCTCCAGCGGCGTCAGGCCCATGGAGGTGTCCACGCATTTGCCGCAGCGCACTGCGGCCAGCGAGGAGCCGTTCCCGAGGTGGCAGCTGATGAGCTTCACTTCCGCCGGTTTCCGCCCTAAAAAAGCCGGGGCCTGCAAGGCGATGAATTTGTGCGACGTGCCGTGAAAACCGTAGCGGCGGATGCCGTGTTTTTCATACAGCTCATAGGGAAGCCCGTAGATATAGGCTTCCGGCGGCATGGTCTGATGAAAAGAGGTGTCAAAGACGGCGACCTGCGGCGTGCCGGGCATCAGGCGCTCACAGGCGTTGATGCCGGCCAGATTGGCGGGGTTATGCAGCGGGCCGAGCGGAAAACACTCATGGATGATCTCCTTGACCTCGTCCGTGATGAGCATGGAGCCGATCGCTTTCTGCCCGCCGTGCAGGACGCGGTGCCCGACGGCGTCGATCTCGCTGAGGGAAGTCACCACGCCGTAGTCCGGATGCAGCAGGGCGCCAATCACTATGCGCACCGCGTCGCCGTGGTTTTGCGCTTCGCAGGCGATCTCCTCCTTGGCCCGGCCTTCCCGCGTATGGGTCAAAGACGAGCCGGTAAGACCGATGCGGTCGACCAATCCTTTGGCCAGCACCTCTTTGGCCGTCATTTCAAACACCTGGTATTTCAAAGACGAACTGCCGCAATTCACCACGAGGATTTTCATCAAACCATCTCCTTCTCTGAGGCGTTCATTCAACTAAATCAACTCAACTCAGCCCTGCGCCTGCGAGGTCAGCTCGCCCCGGTTGCCCTGCACCTGCCGCAGCATCAGGCTCAAATTTTCTTCCAGTCTTTGCAGCACCTCGTTGGTATAAACAAGGGCGCTCCGTTTCATTTCCAGATAATAATGCTCGGCCTGCCGCACCATCTCCTCAGCCTGCAGCCTCCCCTGGCGCGCGATCTCATCCTCGTCCAGAAGACGGTCCGCCTCTTTTTGCGCCTGCTCCAGGATCGCCCGGGCCTTGTCGCGCGCGTCGGTTAAGATCCTTTCCTGATCCTCGATGATGATGCGGGCGTGTTTTACTTCCTCCGGCACGGACCGGCGCAGTTCGTCCAATATGTTCAGAAACGTTTCCGGATCGATCATGACCTTGTTCGTGATCGGCACTCTTGTGCCGCGGTCAATCAATTCATCCAATTGCTCCGTCAAACTGTCGATGCGATCCCCCAACAGATTTTCCAACAACAACCCTCCCTCAGACGATTCTTTGAAAAAACCAGAGTCTGGCGCCGCCGTAGCGTTTCGCGGCGCGGAGTTCCAGCGGCGGGCGGGATTCGAGCGTCGCCTCCGCTTCTGTTTCCGCCACCGCCACCCCATTATATTGTAACAGAGAAATGTTTTTTAGCAAGTCCAATGTTTGCGCGGCCAATCCTTGCCGGTAAGGCGGGTCCAGGAAAACGAGGTCAAACCGCTGTCCGGCGTCCGCGGCCAGAAAAAGGAGGGCGTCCGCCTGTAAAATTTTGGCATCAGCGTTCAGGCGGTCGCGGTTGGCCCGCAATACCCGCGCGGCCTCCCGGTCTTTTTCCACCAAGAGCGCCCGCGCCGCGCCGCGGGAGAGGGCTTCCCAGGCCAGGGCCCCGCTGCCGGCAAAGAGATCCAGCACGGAAGCCCCGGCGACCCGCGGGCCCAGAACGCTGAAAAGCGCCTCTTTGACTTTGGCGGAGGTGGGACGCGTCAGATCGCCGGGCAAAGTCTGGAGACGCCGGCCTTTCCAGGCCCCGCCCGTCACGCGCGTCATGGCCGCCGGCCGCCCTTCATCGGGTTTTCTCCATCAGAGGGGCGCCAGGAAAGGGTTGTGCCGTTTTTCCCAGCCGATAGTAGTTTCCTCCATATGGCCGGGGTAGACCAGCGTCTCCTCCTCCAGCGGAAAAAGCCGCTCGCGGATGGACTGCAGGAGCAGCCGCGCGTCGCCGCCGGGAAAATCCGTGCGCCCGACGGAGTCGCGAAACAAGGTGTCGCCGCTGAACAGGACGCCGTGCCCGTAGAGACAGATCCCGCCCGGCGAATGTCCGGGCGTGTGCAGGACG
Source organism: Gracilibacteraceae bacterium (assembly GCA_031266805.1). Lineage (GTDB taxonomy): Bacteria > Bacillota > Desulfitobacteriia > Desulfitobacteriales > Syntrophobotulaceae > JAIRRL01. The sequence continues at coordinate 11,589 of JAISAH010000083.1, read as the reverse complement.
CGCAGACTCAGAGCGCCGGCGCTGATCGTGTCGCCGTCGGCCAGCAGTTTTTCCGCCGCGCGGAGACGCCCGTCCCGGCCAAAGAGAAGGGAAAGATTAAGCCCCGGATCGAGCAGCATCCCGGCGTCGGCGGCGTGGATCGCCGCCGGGGCGTTTAGGGCGTCGCGCGTTTTATCCAAAGCGGCGATATGGTCATAATGCCCGTGCGTCAAAACGATCTGTTCCACCTCGACGCCCGCCGCCGCCACCGCAGCCAGAATGCCCGGGGCACCACTGCCGGGGTCGATCAGAACGCCCTTTCCGGACGCCCGATCCCAGAACAGATAGCAATTCGCGCCAAACCCGGAGGCGGGCAGCAAGCGAAGTCCGTATGTGTCCGGCATGAGAGCCCTCCCGTTTTTTGTTTTCCAGACATAGTATACCATAATAAAATAAAGGCCGGAAGTTAAATTTTTTCCCTCAGCCGTTGCAATATTCGGTCAGCCGTGTTACGGTGATTATCAAACAAAGGTCTTAATGTGAAAATAATCACATTGTAAGGAGACAGGAGTAAATGCCAAGTAACGAGGGGAATATCATTTTATATCAGACCGGCGACGGCAAGGTCACGGTCAACGTCGAAGATGAACTTGAACGCGGAGCAACTCTTTCCAAAAAGGAAATAGTTCAAATTGAGGGCGACTGGGTGAGTACTCACCCAGATAGTCACCCAGTCAGTCACCCAGATAGGAGGCGCGCGCGTGAGATTTTTTCATATAGCTGATTTGCATCTGGGCAAACGGGTCGGCGAGTTTTCCATGACTGACGATCAGGAGGATATTTTGCGGAAAATCGCCGCTCTGGCCCGGGAGCATAAACCGGACGCCGTCTTGATCGCGGGCGACGTCTACGATAAGGCCACGCCCCCGGTAGAGGCCGTCCGGCTGTTGGATTGGTTTCTGGTGCGGCTGAACGAACTGGGCGTCGCCGTTTATCTCATTGCCGGCAATCACGACAGCGCGGAGCGGGTAGCTTTTGGCGCGGATCTGCTCAAACGCAGCCATGTGCATATCGCGCACTCATATAAAGGACCGTTAGAGACGGCAAAACTGGAAGACGCGCACGGAGAAGTCAATATTTGGATGCTGCCGTATCTGAAACCGTCGCTCGCCCGCGTCTGGCTTCCCAATAAAGCGATCGAAACATATTCGGACGCGGTAGAGATCGCGCTCAGCGGCGCTGAGATCGACACGGCAAAACGGAATGTGCTCGTCGCCCATCAATTTGTGACCGGCGCGGAAATCAGCGAAGGCTCTGAGGAAATTTCCGTCAAAACTTCGGAAAATATCGACGGGCGTCTGTTCGACGCCTTTGATTACGTCGCTTTGGGGCATATCCACCGGCCGCAGTCCGTCGGCCGGGAAACCGTGCGGTATTGCGGCACTCCGCTGAAATATTCATTTTCCGAGATCAACCAGCAAAAATCCGTCACCGTCGTTGATATGGGGAAAAAAGGAACAGTTAATATCTCCGAGCTTCCCCTTGTCCCGAGCCGCGAAATGCGGAAAGTGCGCGGGACTTATGCTGAAATAATGAACCGCGGTTTTTACCAAAAAATGGATACGGACAATGATTATATCCACATCGTTTTGACCGACGAGCGTGACGAACCGGACGCTTTGGCGAAACTGCGGCAGGTCTATAAAAATATCCTCAGCTTCAGATACGATAATAAGCGCACACAAACCCAGGAGGCGTTGGAGAGCGTTTCTGATCTGAACAAGAGCTCTCCCGCCGAGTTGTTCGGGGAATTTTTTGCCGGCCGGCACGGACGGCCTATGAGCGAAAAACAGGAAAAATACGCGCGGGCCCTGTTCGCGCGGATCCGCGAGGAGGCGGGCGCATGAGACCGCTGCATCTTTCCATGTCCGCTTTTGGCTGTTACGCGGGAAAATGCGACCTGCCTTTTCAGGACCTCGGAACCGAGGGGCTTTACCTGATAACCGGCGATACCGGCGCGGGCAAAACCATGATTTTTGACGCCATAGCTTTCGCTCTTTACGGGGAGACCAGCGGCGGCGTCAGGGAGCCCTCTATGCTCAGAAGCAAATACGCCGCGCCGGAAACGGAAACCTATGTGGAGTTTATTTTCCAGTATCACGACAAGGTCTATAAAGTGCGGCGCAGCCCGTCATACGAGCGTCCCAAACCAAAAACTACCAAGAGCGCTGAGGCGGAGCTGTATCTGCCGGACGGCCGCGTGCTATCGAGGCAAAAAGAAGTGACAGCCGAAATTGAAAACATCCTCGGCGTCACGCGTGAACAATTCGCGCAAATAGCCATGATCGCTCAGGGCGAATTCCGCAAAGTCCTCCATGCCAAAACCGAGGACAGGCTGGAGATTTTCCGCAAGATTTTCTATACGGATATGTATAAGCGCTTTCAGGACGAGGTCAAGGCCGACGCCGGCCAATTGGCGGCCGAGATCAAGGAACAGCGGAAGAACTCTGAGAGTTGGCTGAACAATGTTGTAACAGACGAAAACGACGCCGAAGGCGCCGCCAAGCTGTCCGCCGCTAAAAAGGAAGCGATTTCCACGGAGGAATTCACGGAATGGCTGGCCGGATCGATCTCAGCCGACACCGCCGCCCTGGCCGTAAACGCGAGATCGCTTGACGCGGTCATACAGCGGCTGGCGGAACTCAACCAAAAAGCGGGCAAGGCGGAACAGGAGAAAAAGACCCGTGACGCTCTGGCGAAAGCGGCCGGGAGGCTGCCGGAGGAGGAAGCCGCCTGCAATGAAGCCGAAGCGAAACTGGTGGGCGAAGAAGCGAAACAGGGCGAGCGCGAAGCGGTAAAAATACAGATCATCGCCGCCGAGGGCGCGCTGCCTAAATATCAGCAGCTGCAGGCATTGAATCAGGCGATAAAGGCGGACACGAAAAAATACGCGGATGAAAAAGCCCAAACCGACGTATGGGAAGTCAGGCAAAAGGACGAGCAAACCGCTCTGGCCGCCGCCAAAGAGGAACTGCAAGCCCTCGGCGACGCCGGCAGTGCCGCCGAAAGCCTGCGGAACAAGAAAGCGGGCTTAAAGACCCGGCAAACAAGCCTTGCGAATTTGCAGGCGTCCGCGGCGGATCATGACGCGCTGTGCGGATTGCTCGCAAAAGCGCAGGCGGAGTATCAGGAGAGATCCGCGGCCGCCCAGAAACTGCGGTCCGCGTATGAGTCGGCGCATCAGGCTTATCTTGATGAGCAAGCGGGGGTACTGGCCGCAGGATTAAAACCCGGCGAGCCCTGCCCGGTTTGCGGTTCGGCCGAACATCCCCATCCCGCCGCGCTTTCTCCGGCCGCGCCTTCAAAAAGCGACTTGGAAGCGGCTGAGCGATCCGTGAAAAAATCCGCGGCGGAAACAGAGGCCGCCAGCAGGGCGGCAAGCAACCGCAAAGGGCAGGCGGAAGCCAAGAAAAAGGAACTTATGGCGACGGCGGCCGGCTTGCTTGGCGAAATAACGTTTGACGAGATTCGCGCCTCGCTGCTCGCCGCGCTGAGCGCGGCCGCGGACGAACTCGCCCAGACCGGCGCGCGGCTTGCCGAACAGGAAAAAAAAGTAAAACGAAAAGGCGAAATTGACAAAACTATTCCGGAAACTGAGCAAAGGCTGACGGAAAGAGCGGAAAGGATAACGAAGAATCGCGAACTGCACGCCGCGCGTATGACGAAAATTAAAGCCGATACGGAAAACCGGGATAAACTGGCCGCGGAATTGAGTTTCCAGAGCAAGGTTGAAGCGGAAAAGGAGATCTCCGCCCTCAAAGCAAAACAGAAAGCCGGGGAAGACGCGCTAGCCGCGGCGCGATCCGCTCTGGACACGGCAAAAGCGGCGGTCGCGGGGACAAAAAAGGAAATAGAAACTTTGCAGGCGGGGATCACCGGCGAAAAGCCCCTCGACCTGGACGCTCTGAAGCAGGATATGGCGGCGGCGGAGGGGCTGCAAAGGGAGCTGAACGCGAAAACCCGCCAAATTGACACGCGAAAATCCACGAACCAAACCGCTCTGAATAAGATCGAAGAAGCGGCGGCGCGGCTGGCGGAAATCGAGGAGCGTCACCAATGGGTGAAGGAATTGTCCGACGCCGCCAACGGGGAAGTGTCCGGGAAAGAGAAAATCAAACTGGAAACTTATATCCAAACGGCGTATTTTGACCGAATAATCGCCAGAGCCAACTACCGCCTCCAGCAAATGTCCGGCACGCAGTTTGAGCTCAAACGGCGCGATTCCTCCGGCAAACGAAGCCAGAGCGGATTGGATCTGAATATTATCGACCACTATAACGGCTCGGAACGCGACGCCAGAACCCTGTCCGGCGGCGAGTCGTTCATCGCCTCATTATCGCTGGCCCTCGGCCTGTCGGATGAGATCCAAATGGGCGCCGGCGGCATCCGCCTGGACTCGATATTTGTCGACGAGGGTTTCGACTCTTTGGACGACACCAGGCTGGCGCAATCCATGCAAGTTTTGATAAATATTTCGCAGGCGAACCGGCTGGTCGGCGTCATATCGCATGTTGCCGGGCTGGAGGAAAAGATAGACAAACAGATCGTCGTAACAAAAGAATCAACCGGCGGCAGTAAGGCGAGGCTGGTGGTTTGAGAGTTGAGAGTTGCAGACCGCATTGATGGCGCAAATCGTCTGATATATCGTTTGAATGACGATATTGTAGAAATATCGCAATGCCGAGGGCATTATGGCGTATAAGATTCGGCATTGTGTAAATAGAGAAGCGCCTGTAACGGGCGCTTTTTTGCCGGCGAGAAACGGGCGTTTCCCGCGCGGCTCGTGCCGCACGGGAAAACAAACCATGAGCGCGTACAGTTTTATTTTATTTTCAGGCGCAGGGCCAGCAGACTGAGGAAAATGAGCGCTCCCGTCCCGGTGGCGGCTGCGGCGCCGGTTTTAGGATTGCCGGTCGGCGAAGGATCATCCGACACGCTGTGTGTGGGCGGAGCGCTTGGGGCGCTCGGCGTACTCGGAGCGCTAGGCGCACTCGGGGCGCTTGGCGTGCCTGAACCCGAAGATCCCGAAGGGCCGGGACTTCCGGCTTGCAGATACAGGACCCGGACGGTCAGACCATCCTGCTGCACCACGGCCGGCAGAGTGTCCTGCAGCGTCCCCGGGCCGTAACCGGCGGGCCGATGGAGGTCAAGTTCAATGGCGCCGGCGGTCACGGTGCTGCCCGGACTGATGGAACGGGTCTCCGTGTGTGTCGGGGTCCCGCTCAGGCTGTCTTTATAATATTTCACCACAAAAGAGGAGCCGCTGTCGTCCGACCCTGATCCTGATCCCGGCTCCGGCCCCGGATGGTTCAGGTAATAGCAAACCTCTATGTGGTCTAAGGCTTGATATTTATTCGGGTTATTAATGTTCTGGTAATCGAACTTCGCCGGGAATCCGGATACGATCTGACCGCTGCTGTAACCGCTCGGCTGTCTCAATGACAGATCTACGAAAAATGTCGTATCATTGTCATTGGCGTACACGACGACCGGATCACCCAAAGCAGTGCGGCCCGCGCCCTCTACCCGGTAATAATCAACGACGGCGTAAGGTTTCGGGTAATAACAGATATTGAGCCCCTCGCCGAAATATCCGTAATAGTCGTCTTCGGATTTGATTTCATACCCGCCTTTACTTATAAAAGCGGCGTAAAAATCGTCAAACGTATTGGCGTAATACTCTGAAACATTAAAACTATCCTTTGAAAGAACACCTTTACTGTTGTAATTCTGGTGCTGGGGAATTTTGGTATGCGCGTGGTTCAAATATCCCTCAAAATCCGCGTAAGATACCTTGAAAGGGATCCCTTTCCCGATGTCAAACCAGTTTTCTTCAATCAGGCTGGTCGTCCAGGTTTGCGAATTTTCATCAAATTTATAATAATGGTAATTGATATTTGTCTCGTAAGCAAAAGCCGCGGCAGGAAACATCACAGCCGTCAGCAGGACAAAAGTGAGAATAAGCGGTATATTCCGTTTTTTCATTATATTGTGACCTCTTTTTAAAATTTAAATCGCAAGTTACATATTTAGACTGACGTAAACCGGCAAAAGTTTCTGGAAAATTTTTTTTGTATTTTTTTCGCCGCGGCAGGAATCACAGGATACATCTCGAATGTTCCCGGTGGAGGTTGGTGACACTCAGTGGCTTTTTGTGGCGTAAAGTGGTGGCAAGCGCATGTTCAGGAGTGAATATTCTCATTCCATAGACGAAAAAGGGCGGATCGTCATCCCCATGAAGTATCGCGAGGAATTGGGCAGCCAGTTTTACGCGGTGCGCGGGATGGAAAAATGCGTGTCTCTGTATTCCTGCGCCAAATGGGAGGAAATAGAGTCAAAATTATGCGCCCTGGCGACCACGAGGCCCAAGGAGCGCGGTTTTGTACGCCTGATGATGTCCAGCGTATCCGAATGCGAGATGAACGCCCAAGGGCGGGTGACTTTGCCGCCGCATTTGCGCAGTCTCGCCAATCTGCAAAAAGACGTCGTGGTGAGCGGCGCGGGAACACATGTGGAAATATGGGATAAAGAGAGATGGGACGCCGTAGTTGAGCCGGTTAACATTGAGGAACTGGCCGCTGATTTTGACATCCCGCTCTGAGGCATGACGTGACGGAGACGCCGCGCTTCGCGCATACCAGCGTTTTGGGGCCGGAGGTGGTTCGCGCCGTTTTGGGCCGCCGGGACGGCGTTTACGTGGACGCCACTTTGGGCGGCGGCGGCCACAGCGCCTTGCTCCTGCGGGAACTGGGTCCCGGCGCCTGTCTGGTAGGTCTGGACAAGGACGAAGCGGCCATAGCCCACTGCCGGAGGCGCTTTGCCGCCGACCGGCGCGTGACCTTATTGCGAGGGGATTTTGCCGGATTGGAAACGCTTCTGGCGGGAGCGGGGATCGGCGCCGCAGACGGGATCATGCTGGATCTGGGCGTTTCTTCTCCTCAGCTGGACGACGCGGAACGCGGTTTCAGCTACAATCAGGACGCGCCGCTGGACATGCGGATGGATCGCGGGCAAAGTCTCACCGCTCGCGTCATCGTCAACGAGTGGCCGCGGGAAAAACTGCGCGGCGTCATCAGTTTCTACGGCGAGGAAAAATGGGCCGGGCGCATAGCCGCTCACATAACGGCGGCGCGGGTGTCCGCACCGATTTTAACGACCGGCCGTCTGGCGGAATTGATCAAAGAAGCCATTCCGGCCCCCGCGCGCCGCACCGGCCCGCATCCGGCCAAACGCTCTTTTCAGGCGCTGCGGATCGCGGTCAACGACGAACTGGCCGCCTTGGAGTCCGTGCTGGAGCAGTCGCTTCGTCTGCTCACCGAAGGCGGACGTCTGGCCGTCGTCACTTTTCACTCTTTGGAAGACAGGATCGTCAAGCAGCGTTTTGCCGAATGGAGAGGCCGCTGCGTTTGTCCGCCGGATCTGCCGGTATGCGCCTGCGGCGCGGTCAGTCTGGCTCGCAGCGACAAGAAACCGGCGCGTCCGAGCGCCGAGGAAATAGCGGTTAACCCGCGGGCGCGCAGCGCGAAATTGCGGAGCGCGGTGAAGACCGCGAAGGAAGTACTGATTTAACAGGGGGGATCAAAATGAGTGTGGCGCGGAATAACGCGCGCTTAATGGAAAACGAATACGATTTTCCTAAAGAAGCCGTTAACGCCGGCAAAAACGAGTATAAAGGGGGAGCCGAGGCGAGACGCGGCGCCGCGCCGCATACCCGCCGCAAGCCGCGCCGCCGGGCGGCCCGGCCGCCGATGGCCGTTTTATGCTGTGTCGCGGTGTTTGTGGCGACGTTTTTCATCATCGGCGTAATATCGGGTCATACTGTTTACATCGAAAGCGAAAGCAGAAGTTTGAGCGAGTCGGTGGAAAAGCTGCGTGAGTCGAACGATTTGCTGCAAATCGAAATAGATAAGCTCAGTTCGGTGGAACGCATCGAGCAGGCGGCTCTCGATCTGGGCATGGTGCGGCCGGTCAATAAGATGTATATCGACGACGTCCTGTTTACCGCGCCTGAGACGGCGTCCGCGCCGGAGGAGGAAGGGGCACTTCAGGAAACCGCCGCGCCGGAAACGGCGGCGGTCAGCGGGCCTGTCGGCGGAATGCTTAGACTGTTCACCGGGTTTTTTGCTTATGCGCGCGGGTGAAAGGAAGAATCTGGCTGAACTGGCGATGAGCGCGCCCGGCGCCGTTCGGAGGGGCGAGGCCTGGATAACCGGTCTTCAGGCTGATTCCCGCCGCGTGGCCGCGGGCGATCTTTTTATCTGCGTGCCCGGTTTTCACGTCGACGGGCATGATTTCGCCGCGGCGGCCGTCGCGCGGGGAGCGGCGGCGCTCCTGACTTCCCGGCCGCTGGACCTGCCGGCGCCGCAGATCGTCGTGCCCGACGTGCGGCAGGCGGCGGGTCTGGTGGCGGCGGCTTTTTTCGGGTATCCGGGGGAAAAACTGCGCCTGAGCGGGGTGACCGGCACCAACGGCAAGACGACGGTCGTGCATCTGATCGAGCGCGTCGCTCTGGCCGCCGGCCGGCCGGCCGGGTCGATCGGGACATTGGGGGCGCGTTTCGGCGGCCAAACCGCGCCCACCGCGCATACGACGCCGGAAGCCGCGGAATTGCAGGGCCTGTTGGCGCAAATGGCGGCATCCGGCGTCCGGGAAGTCGCCATGGAGGTGTCTTCGCAGGGGCTGGATCTGGGGCGGCTGGGCGGCTGTCGTTTTGCCGCCGCCGTGTTCACGAATCTGACTCAGGATCATCTCGACTATCACGGCACGATGGAACGCTATCTGGCGGCGAAAGCGGAACTGTTCGCTTCTTTGACGGCGCCCGCCGGTTTCGCCCTGCTCAATACGGATGATGAAGCCGGCCGCCGTCTGGCGGCTTTGACCCCTTGCCGGTTGGCGACTTACGCCCTGGACGATCCCGCCGCGGATTACCGGGCCGTGAATATCAGGCAAACGGCGGACGGTGTTCGTTTTACCGTGCGGCGGGGTTTGACGGCGGAAGAAGTTTTTTGCCCGGTCCCCGGCCGTTTCAGCGTTTATAACGCTTTGGCCGCCTGGGCCTGGGGGCTGGAAAGCGGCTGCGGGGCGGAGACGGCGCGGCGGGCTTTGGCCGGGGCGGAAACGCCGGGGCGGTTTGAACTCATCCGCGCCGGACAGAAATTCCGGGTCGTCGTCGATTACGCCCATACGCCGGACGGTCTGGCTAACGTGTTGGACGCGGCGCGGGAGATCACCTCCGGCCGTCTGCTCACGGTTTTCGGCTGCGGCGGCGACCGCGACCGGGGGAAACGGCCGCTCATGGGCGAGGCGGCCGCCCGTCGCAGCGATCATGTCGTTTTGACGTCGGACAATCCACGCGGCGAGGCGCCGGAAGCCATCATCAGCGACATCGCGCCGGGCGTGCGGGGCAAAGGCGCTTCATGGGAAATAATTCCAGACAGGCGGACGGCTATCCGGCGGGCGGTCGCGATGGCCGCCGCCGGCGATACGGTGGTGATCGCCGGCAAGGGGCATGAGGATTATCAAATAATCGGCGCGGAGAAATTTCCTTTTGACGACCGGGAAGAAGCGCGGCTGGCTTTGGCGGCCTTGCCGCGCGCGGAGGGCTGAGTGAGCGGCTTGACGGCCGGGGCGGCGGTGCCGCTGACGGGCGGCGTTCTTTACGGCGAGGCGGCCGCGGCGTGGGCCGGCTGCGCGATCGACAGCCGGGCGCTGACGCCGGGGATGCTGTTTGTCGCCTTGCCCGGCGCGCGCACTGACGGCCGCCGTTTTATCGGCGCCGCCTTCGCGGCGGGCGCCGCCGCCGTGCTGAGCGGCCCGACTACGGAGCGGCCGCCCGCGGGCCGGGCTTTGATCGCGGCGGCTGATCCGTTCGCCGCCATGCAGGAGTTGGCGCGGGCGCGGCGCGCTTTTTTGCGGGCCCGGGTCGTCGCCGTCACGGGCAGCAGCGGCAAAACTACGACCAAAGATCTGACGGCGGCTGTGCTGGCCGTCCGCTGGCGCACGCATAAGAGCGAAGGCAATCACAATAATGAAATCGGGCTGCCCCTGACCGTTCTGAACGCGCCGGCGGGAACGGAAATGCTGGTGCTGGAGATGGGGATGCGCGGGCCGGGGCAAATCGCCGCTCTTTGCCGCGTTTGTCCGCCGGATGTGGGAGTGCTGACCAATATCGGCGCCGCCCACATGGAAATGCTTGGCAGCCAGGAAAATATCGCGCGGGCTAAATGGGAATTAATGGATAATTTAACCCCGGACGGTTTGGCGGTGCTGAACGCGGAGGATGAATGGTGCGCGGCTCTGGGAGATCGCCGGAGCGGCGCCAAGATTTATTACGGCACGGCGGGCCGTTACACCCGGCCCGCCGTGCGGGCCGTCAGCTGGCGGCCCGCGCCCGGCGCCGGTTTGTCCACTTTGCTCCGGGTGACGGCGGAGGAAGGCGGCCGGCGGGAAGAAGCGGAAGTGACGCTCCCGCTGGCCGGCGAACATAATGTTTTGGACGCGCTGGCCGCGCTGAGCGCGGGCCGGCGCTGCGGCGTCAGTCTGGCGGCCGGCGCCGCGGCTCTGGCGACGGCGCGGATCTCGGCCGGCCGGCTGGAAATTTTCGCGGGCGAGAGCGGCAGCACGATCATCGACGACACATACAACGCTAATCCGGTCTCCATGCTCGCTTCGTTGCGGGTGCTGGCCGAGCGGAGCGGACGGCAAACCATAGCCGTACTCGGCGACATGTACGAACTGGGCGCGGCGGAGGCGGAGCAGCACCGGCGAGCGGGCGCCGCCGCCGCCGCCCTCGGCGTCGGCCGGCTGGTGGGAACGGGCGAGCTGGGCGCCCTGATCAGCGCCGGGGCCCTCGCCGCCGGCATGGCGCCGGCCGCCGTCAGTTCCTGCCGGGACGCTTCGGCGGCGCTGGCGACGGTCAGGCGGATCCTCAAAGAAGAATTGCCGGGCGCCTGGGTGCTGGTCAAGGGGTCGCGAAAGATGGGCATGGAAGAAATCAGCCGGGGTTTGACGAAAACTATGTAGGGGGAAGCCGCCTGTAAGCCGAGTTCTGTTCCCCTCGCGGGGCGGTGATCATCTATCTTGGGCCGACGTCTCCGCCGGTCTCACGCGACCATACCCGGGGACGGAGCGGGCCGCTCCCATGTCCCTCTATTCGGTCTTGCTCCGGGCGGGGTTTACAGGGCCGGCCGGTTACCCGACCGCCGGTGAGCTCTTACCTCGCCTTTCCACCCTTACCGCTGGCGCGGCGGTATATTTCTGTTGCACTATCCTCAGGGTCACCCCTACCGGGCGTTACCCGGCGCCCTGCCCTACGGAGCTCGGACTTTCCTCAAAAACGGCCTTTCGGCGCTTGTTTTCGCGATCACCCGTCGACTTCCCCTGTCGCATTTTACAGCAAAAACACGCCGGGGTCAAGGCCCCGCTCCCATTAAGGGTGTAGATACAAAAATAATGTATTTACAATTCAATAGGGATCGTGTATGCTGGTGCTATACTCAGCAGGAAGGAGACGCGATCCGATGCCCGAATCAAGTGACAAAACTGCAGATA
>JAISAH010000005.1 GCA_031266805.1 Gracilibacteraceae bacterium | reverse complement strand
AAGAAAACCGAGTGAAACTCTTGTCCCGCCGCCCGACCGGTCGCGATGGTTACGGGAGCGTGTAAAGCCCGGAAGCAAGCGCTTTCCCGGCAAATTAGGGATAGGACTGTTTGCCGCTCTGGCTGTAAACATTGCCTGCGCGGGCGGCGGACTAAAACGAAACGTAAATGGAAAAAGCGAATTAAGATGTAAACAAAGGAAGGAAGAATCATGGATAAGATAATGAAACACATATCTAAGCGCGAGCTAATGCGCTTGGGCAATCGTTTGGACGAAAAGGACAAATCCGTCCTGCAAGCCGTTAAGACTTGCCGGCAGATAACCGGGCGGCAATTGATGCGGCTGTTGTTTGACGTTACCACGGAACGCGCCACGGTTCGCGCCGTCAACCGCCGTTTGTTCAAGCTAAAAGAAATGGGGCTGATTACCCATTTAGAGCGGCGGATCGGCGGCGTTCGCTCCGGTTCGGGCGCGAATATCTGGGAAATAACCACTGCCGGGCTGAAATTGCTGTATTTGCGCGACCAAGCGGACGGCAAACGCCCCGGAAGGTTTGTGCGCAAGCGTCATTTTGAGCCGACAACCTGTTTTACTGCGCATCGCTTGGCGGTAACTGAGGTTTATGTGCGGTTGCATGAATTGACGGGCGGAAACGGCTATAGCGGCGCAAATACGCGCGGAAACGGCAATGGCGGCGATAGCGGCGGTAACAGCCATAACAATAGGGTCGGCGCAAGTTTGGCGCAAATAGAACTAGAGCCCGGTTGCTGGCGGCGGTATAGCGATTTTGCCGGTCATGAGCTATATCTAAAACCAGACGCCTACGCCGTGACGGCGAGCGGCGAATATGAGGACCATTGGTTTATAGAAATGGATCTCGCAACCGAATCGCCCGCCGTGGTGACGCGCAAGTGTGAACAATACGCTTACTGCTTTCAGGGCGGGACGGAACAACGCCGGATCGGTGTATTTCCGCGCGTGGTGTGGATTGTGCCGACAGATAAGCGCAAAAACAGTATTACCAACCATATAGACGAATCATTTGCCGGGACGCTAAAAAGCCTTTTTACCGTTATAAGGCTTGATGGGTTAGCTGATTTAATTCGGGGCGAAAAACAGAAAGCTGAAAATGCAAAAGAAGAAGAAAAGACAGAAAAGGCGCTGGCAATAAATTTCAAGAAAGGAAAAATATGAAACAAAACCCTTGCATTTCAAGCAAATCGGAGCTACCATCAGAGGGTAAAATTAACCATGTTCGTAAATCCAGAAAGGAAAAAACCATGAAAATATCTAAAACTAACAACACTGTTGCCGACAGCTTAAAACCTAAAGCGGCAATTTCATATTTTAGAGTTACCACACGGCGGCGATTCAAACGCGGCGGCGTCAATGCTTCCGTTCAGCGTGACGCCAACCGCGAGAAAGCGGCGTCGCTGGGAGCCGCTATAATAAAGGAATTTGGGGACATAGGCGCATCCACCCGGTTGGCTGGCTGTAGGGGTTTGCGAAAAATGTTGCGATACATCAAGAAAAACAGCGGGCGCATAGATTACCTTATAGTCTATAAAGTTGACCGCTTGGGGCGTAACTGTGAGGATAACGATAAAATTTTACACGCAATTAAAGACGCCGGCATTACTTTGGTATCGGCTACCGAAGCTATTGATGGAACGCCGTCTGGGATGTTGTTGCACAGCGTTGCTGATTCGATAGCGGCGTTTTCTCATAAAATCTTTGAAACAGAGTTTCCTACAGAAAGCACTTTAGATGATGACGAGGTGGAGGAAACTGTAAATGTAAATGAAAACACAAATGAAGCCGAACCTGTTGAAAAAAGAGGAAAAAGAGGAAGAAAGTGAGAAAAAATGCTTGCAATCCCCCGTCACCGGAGTTATCCTTAAAGGGTGAACTTAACCACATTCCGCATATAAGAGAGGAGAAACCATGAAAATCAATAAGCTATATGACAAGGCGTTAATGAACGCTGTTACTGATGGTTTAAAACCCAAAACGGCAATTTCATATGTGCGCGTTTCCACACGGCGGCAAAGCGAGCGCGGCGGCGGCGATGACGAGGGTTTTTCCATTCCCGCTCAGTGTGATGCCAACCGCAGAAAAGCGGCGTCGCTGGGAGCTATCGTCATAAAGGAATTTGTGGACAAAGGCGCGTCCGCCAGATCCGCTGACCGTAAGAACTTGCAAGATATGTTGAAGTACATCAAGGAAAACAGTGGTCGCATAGATTACCTTATAATCCACAAGATTGACCGCTTGGCGCGTAACCGCGATGACGATTTCATTATTAACCAAGCGGTTAAAGAGGCTGGCATTACATTGGTATCGGCTACCGAAGCCATTGATGAAACGCCGTCCGGGATGTTGCTACACGGCATTATGAGTTCGATAGCTGAGTTTTATTCACAAAACCTTGCCACGGAAGTGAAAAAGGGTCTGTTACAGAAAGCCAAAGGCGGCGGCACAATCACCCGAGCGCCGCTTGGCTACATCAATGTGCGCAAAATTGACGAGCAAAATCGCGAGTACCGTACGGTGGAACATGACGCCGAGCGCGCGCCGTTAATTACTTTGGCGTTTCAAAAATACGCCACCGGTGAATACTATATGGACGCTTTGGCGGAAGAATTAGCGGCAATGGGACTTACCACGCGCGGAACGCCTAAAGTACCATCAAAACCCATTGACGGAAAAACGCTCAATGTTTTGTTGATGCACCCGTATTACAAGGGCGTAGTCACATATATGGATGTAGAATACGCCGGAAAGCATACGCCGCTTATTGACGCCCAAACATGGCAAAAAGTGCAAGATGTTCGTGCCTTGCACGTCAATGGCGAACGAACACGCTATCATGACCACTTCCTGAAAAGCACCGTGTATTGCGGCAGTTGCGGCTCGCGCCTTATTATCCACATGTCACAGTCAAAATCTGGCAATATTTACCCTTATTTTGTCTGCATCGGGCGGCACGATAAAATTACTGCGTGTAAGCAAAAAGCCGTCCTTATAAGCGAAGTCGAAACGCAAATTGAACAGCTGTATAAGCGGATTAATTTGCCCAAAACCATGCGCTATAATATTGAAGCGGACTTGCTTAAATTCATTGACGGAATAAGCCAGGAATCCACGACGGCGCAAGCTTCACTTTTGCGCGAAAAAAGCAAGATTGCACATAAGCAACAAAAGTTACTGGAGGCGCATTACGCCGACGCCTTGCCGCTTAGTTTGCTGAAAAGTGAACAAGAACAGCTTGCCAAAAGACTACTGGAAATTGAACGGCAAATGGCGGCTTATGACAGCGACACGAAAGAAATGAAAGCGCACATTAAATCCGCGCTTGATGTGCTTGAGGATTGCGGCACGCATTACAAGGAAGCCCCGGACTCCATAAAACGCGCTTTTAACCAGGCCATATTTGAACGGATACTGGTTTCCCCGGATTGCGTTGTCACCGCCGAATACACAGCGCCATTTGCGGCGCTATTGGCGCCGCTGACACAGGCGAAAAGCGTAACAGCTGACGGCAATGAAAATACGCTCGTAACAGAGATAAACAAAGGTGTATTTAGCCAATTTTTGCCGCAGGAAACAGCAAAACACCCATCAAAATTTTTTGGTGGGTGTTTAAGTAAGGACGTTATGGTGGAAACAGCTGGGCTCGAACCAGCGACCTCCTGTATGTGAGACAGGCGCTCTGACCAACTGAGCTATGCTTCCTTCCGAGTGAAATTATACCACGGAATCGCGCGGCGGACAAGAGCGGCGCAAAAAATACTTTCCCGTTATCCGTAATAAATTATAAATATGATATAATTGGGTTACACCTGAAAAAAGGATGTCGCGCAAAATGAAGAATTACGGAGACGCGCTGAGGCTGTGGCGGAGCTGGCATGTGGAAACGGAAGCGGATATTGACCGGCGCCTAGAGAATTTTCGCGTCCTGTTCGCCTACAACTCCGGCAAAATCGAGAACGAGACGGTCACATACAGCGACACGCGGGAAATCTTTGAAAACGGGCGCGTACTGGGCTACACCGGCGATCCGCGCACTTTGTTTGAGCTTTCCAATCAGCGGGTCTGCTATGAGCTATTAAAACCGAAGATCGCGGCCAAAGAGCCTCTCTCCATCGCTCTGATCAAGGAGACCCACGGTGCGCTGACGGGCGGAACTTATGACCGGCGGCGCTATGTGGAGCAAGGCGAGCGCCCCGGCGAGTTTAAGAAACACGATTATGCGGTGGGGATCGCGGAGGTCGGGTCATTGCCGGAGGACGTGGAAAACGATCTTACGGAACTCTTAGGCGAACTTGCGGAATACGGAGGCAAGGATACGCTGAAAGCGGCGGCGTATTTTCACGCCCGTTTTGAATACATCCATCCTTTCGCTGACGGCAACGGACGCGCCGGGCGGACGCTGCTCAACTACTATCTGATGGTTCACGGTCACCCGCCCGTTATCATATACGACGAGGATAAACGGGCATACTATGACGCGCTGGCCCGATACGACGAATCTGAGGATTTAGAGCCTTTGGCGGATTTTCTCAAACAGCAGGCCGCGCGGACGTGGGAAAAGTCGCTCGGACGAGAGCGGCGGCGATTCCCTGACATGATACTCGTAAGGAGAAAATGAATGAAATTTAACAAGTCTTTTGACGGCGGGAATTTTAGCGATTATACGCAATATCTCGATAGCATAAAAAAATATATGTCAACGGAATTATATAATTTCATAAGTGATCCGGAAAGGCATGGCTTGGGCGAACAAAGTTTACATGACAGCCTGATAGAAAAGATTGAATTTGATCATAATTTTGAAAACGACGAATCGAATATGACGATAACATTGCTGGGAGAAAACAGAAAATTTATATTGCGTTTTCTGAAAATAAAAAGATATAGGCTTAAACAAATAGCGGAAAATGACGGATATACAGATTTGATTACTTATGAAATATATTTAAAAAATAAAAAAGAAAGGACCTGGGAATTCAGGGCGGAGTTTGGTTTTGGTTATGGGGAAATCGTAATATTATGTAAAGAAATTAAAATTGAGGAAGGAGAATGGATTCCGGCATGAAGCCGGAATGACGGGGGGAGTAGCCGTCGCTAAAACGTCGAGCGTGGGGCAACTGTTGCAAATTTTACAACGATTCAAATCGAGGGCGAGCGTGAAATCGTCCGTAGCCTTGACCATTATAATCTTGACATGGTAATCTCAGTCGGATACCGCGTGAAATCTCTGCGCGAATAGATTTCCGGTAAAACTTTATCTGGAATAATTAAAAGGACGCATAAATAAACAAAGATATGCAAAAACAAGATGATGCAGAAATATTACGCGAAAGAGCATGACGCTGAATATGTAGAAGCATATCCTGTGGAAAAAAAAAGATTCACCAAGTTATAGATTTATGGGAAACATAAAAACATTCGCAAAAGCTGGGTTTGAATTTGTGAAAATGGCCGGAACGAGGAGGCATGTAATGGTTTGTAAAATTTAGAGTTTGGGGACCTTATTGCCATCACCTTGGTTTTGTATTATAATTGACGCGAAAGCGCCGGGCAGACCGGCGCGGGAAAGAGGGACCCTGTATGCGCGTCGCCATAGTCGGCGCCGGAAAACTCGGCTTTTACCTGGCGGAATGTCTGGTAGCCGAGGAACACGACGTTGTAGTTATAGAAAAAAACGAGGAACGCCGCGAGATCGTGGCGGAAAAACTGGATGTGCTGACACTGCCGGGCAACGGCGCCGGCCCCCGGGTGCTGATGAATCCCGACGTTCGTTCGGCCGACCTGATGGTGGCCGTGACGGACAGCGACGAAGTGAATATGATCGTCTGTATGGCGGCCAAACAGTTTGGCATCCCGCAGACGGTCGCCCGCATCCGTAATTTGGAATATATCGACCGCCAGATGGAGGGCGAGTTTCACCGCGCGCTCGGCATAGACCTGATCATCAGCCCGGAATACGCGACGGCGGTGGAGATTAGCCGGGTGCTCATGATCCCCGGGGCGCTGGAGGTGGGGGAATTCGCCGGCGGCAAGGTCCGACTGCAGGAAATGCGCATCCGCTCCAAATCGCCGCTCACCGACACGCCGCTCCATTCGCTGGTTTTGCCGCCGCATATTCTGGTGGCCGGGATTTTTCGCGCCGGAGAAATGATCATCCCGCATGGGGACGACGTCCTCCTGCCGCATGACCACGCTTTTTTCATCGGCGCCCCGGAAGCTCTGGCCCAGCTGGAAACCGGCGGCAAGGACGCGCGCGCCGCCCGCAACGTGCTCATCGTCGGCGCGGGGCGCATCGGGTTTCATCTGGCCCTCATGCTGGAAGAACGCGGTCTGTACGTCAAAGTGATGGACAAGCAAATCGAGCGCTGCCGCGCGCTGTCTCAGGAGCTGAAGCGCGGGCGGGTGCTGTGCGGCGACGGGACCGATCTGGAGTTTCTCCAGGAAGAAGGGGTTTCGGAGGCCGATACGGTCGTCAGCGTGACGGAGGACGACAAACTGAATTTGCTGGTGGCGCTTCTGGCGAAGGAATACGGCGGCAAAAAAACCATCGCCCGCGTGAGCCGCACGGAATACATGCCCCTGATGGAAAAACTCGGCGTGGACATCGTTGTTTCCCCGCGTCTCATCACGGCAGGCGTCATCCTGAGTCAGGCGCGGCGGGGGCATTTTCTCTCCGTCTCTCTCGTGGAGGGGGCGAGGGCGCAGGCGATGGAAGTGCTGGTGTCCCCGGAAACAACGATCACGGGCAAAAAGCTCAAAGACGCCAAATTGCCCAAGAACTGCCTCGTCGGCGCCGTCGTCCATGAGGGGGACGCGTTTGTGCCTAACGGGGACACCGTGCTGAACATGGGAGATCAGGCCATTATTTTCGCTCTGCCTGACACCATCGGCGCCGTGGAAAAGATTTTTTAGGTATTCGGCGTGGATTTTGCCGCGGTCCGCTATTTAACAGGCAAACTATTTCTCGCTTATGCCGGCACGATGCTCATCCCGTTCGCCGCCGCCCTCATCCTCGGCGAACCGGCTTTCGCCTTCGCGGCCGCGGCGTTCTTTACCTTCGCTCTCGGCGGCGCCTGCACGTTTACGGGGAAAGCGGACGGCCGCTGGAGTATGCGCGAGAGTTTTGCCGTGGTCATCTTCACCTGGCTCATCGCCGGGTTTCTCGCCGGTCTGCCGTTTTGGCTGGGCGGGACCGCCTCTTTTATCAACGCCATGTTCGAGGGCGTGTCCGGTCTCACCTGCACGGGGGCCACGATTTTTCCTTCCGTGGAATCCTTGCCGCGCAGCGTCTTGCTGTGGCGCAGCCTGACGCATTATCTCGGCGGATTGGGCATCATTGTCTTTTTTGTGCTATTTATGCCAAAAACCGGTCCTGCGGCCAACCTGTTCCGCGCCGAGGCGAGCGGGCCGGAAAAAACTAAAGCCATGCCCCGTTTTAAAGACGCGGCCCTGATCATCTGGTGGATCTATCTCGCTTTCACGCTGGCGGAGATCCTCCTGCTGAAACTGGCCGGCCTGCCGCTGTTTGACGCGGTGAATCACGCCATGTCCAATATCGCGACCGGAGGGTTCCAGGTGCGCGACGCGGGCGTGCGAGCCTACGGGTCGGCGGCGGCGGAGATGATCACGGTGCTGTTCATGATCATGGGCGGCGTCAATTTCAGCCTGTACGTCCACTTGCTGCGCAAAGGCGTCCGCGAGGCCGCCCGCAGCACGGAACTCAGGCTCTACCTCGCCTTGATGGCGGGGGGCTGGTTTTTCGTCACGCTCGGTCTCGTCGGCGCGGGCGGGAGGACGCTGGGCGCCGCTGTGCCGGAAGCCGTTTTTCAGGTGACGGCCATGATGACGACGACGGGGTTCGCCGTAACGGATTACGCCGTTTGGCCGCCTTTTGCCGTCATGACGGCTATCATTCTCATGTTCATCGGCGGCTGCGCCGGGTCCACAGCCGGCGGGCTCAAAGTGTCGCGGCTGGCGATTTTGGCCCGCATGAGCAAGGCGCATCTGAAGCAGATGGTCCAGCCGCAGCTGGTCGCCGAAGTGCGGATGGACGGGCAGCCTGTGCCGGAATCCGTGCAGCGCGGCGTTTTTCTCTTCTTTACTATATATATCGGCGTTTTTGCCCTCGCGGCCTGGCTGCTCGCCGCCACGGGCCTGCCGCCTTTGGAAGCCGCGGGGGCCGTGCTGGCCTCGCTGGGCAATGTGGGGATGGGTCTCGGCTTTGTCGGCGCCGCCGGGCATTTCGCCGCTGTCGGGCCTTTGAGCAAACTGATCCTGACGCTGTGCATGCTGCTCGGCCGGCTGGAAGTCATGACGCTGCTGGTTTTGCTCCAGCCCGGGTTCTGGCGCGGCCGCCGCAACTGGTGAAATCCCTTATCCCCCATTAGAGGTATCTCTTAAAAAAAGGGAATTTCATGAGAATGTCGAAGTAAAATATTTGGCGAATCATTAAAGCGAGGAGGCTCAGCGGTGCGGAAACAGAAAACCGCCGCCCGGACGGCGTGATTAGTCTGAAAAACGTCTCGAAGATCTACGCCAACAAAACCCGCGCTCTGCAAAACGTCGATCTGGAGATCGGGGCCGGGGAATTTGTCTTTCTCGTCGGCAAGAGCGGCGCCGGCAAATCCACGCTGATCAAGCTGCTGTACCGGGAGGAAACGGCTTCGCGCGGCGTCGTCATGGTGAACAAATTCAATTTGGTGCGGCTGCGCAATTATCAAATACCGGCTTATCGCCGTAAAATTGGCGTTATATTCCAAGATTTCAAATTATTGCCGGATAAATCGGTTTTTGAAAACGTCGCTTTTGCCCAGCAGGTCATAGGCAAACCCAGAAGAGAGCGCACGGCCAACACGAATAAAATGCTTTCCCTAGTCGGTCTGGCCAGCAAGGCGGGCGTTTTTCCCGGCGAACTGTCCGGCGGGGAGCAGCAGCGGGTCTGCGTCGCGCGGGCCATGGTCAACAACCCGATGCTCCTGATCGCGGACGAGCCGACCGGCAACCTGGACGAGACGACGGCCTGGGATATCATGAAGCTGCTTTACGAGCTGAACCGTCTGGGCACGACGGTGGTGATGGCCACGCACGCCATGCATATCGTGCGCCGGATGAAAAGGAGAGTTATTCGCGTTGAAGGCGGCCGCATAACAGGCGAACAGCCGGAGGTGAACCTCTAAATTGTTTTGGAATTCCCTGGGTTTTATCTTTAAGCAATCTTTCGTCTCGCTTTACCGGAATTTTTGGCTTTCTTTCGCTTCGATCCTGACTTCGATGCTGGCGCTGACGCTGTTGGGGTTTGCTCTGCTGTTTCTGGCTAACGCCGAACATTTTGCCGAATCCATGGAATCACAGGTGGAGATAGCGGCTTTTATAGACGAAACGGTGGACGAGAGCGGGATCGAGGATATCATGCGGGTCGTTCGCGATTTGGCCGTGGTGGCGGACGTGACGCTGACGACAAAAGATCAGGGCCTGCGGGAGTGGATACCGGACGACGAGGCCAGGGCCCGGTATTTGGAAGACGTCGGCGGGATAAACCCCATTCCGAACACGATCACGGTCACGGCGCGCGACGCGGCGGCGGTGGCCGGTCTGGCCCAGAGCATCATGGAAATGGCCGGGGTCTACCGCGTCAATTACGGCGAGGATTTTTTGGCGCCCATGCTCCGGCTCACGGCGTCGCTTCGCTGGGTCGGTTTGGCGGTGGTGGCGGCTTTCGCCCTGGCGACGATGCTGCTCATATCGCTTAATATAAAAACGAACGTGCAGACGCGGGAGAAGGAAATACAGATCATGCGTCTGGTCGGCGCGGAGAATATTCTCATCCGGGGGCCTTTTTTTCTGGAGGGTCTCTTGATCGGTCTGCTCGGCGCCCTGCTGGCCGTGGTCATCGTCGGCAGCGTTTATACGTGGCTGGCGGATTATATCACCGTTAACCTTGTTTTTGTGCCTGTAGTTTCGGAGCGCGGCACATTGCGTCTGGTGCTGGAGGTCATGCTGCTGTCCGGCATGGCGCTCGGCGCCGTCACCAGCGCGTTTTCCATCCGGAGGTTCCTGCGGTTCTAGCGCCCTGTGCCCCCCAAACTTTACTAATACGCCCATAAATTTTATATTTCGCATAATTTTACATATTTATTGCAAGATTTTCTTATTGTTCAGACGTCATTGCGTACAATCTAGAACTAGGGATGGATTCCGGCATGAGCCGGAATGAGGGTCTCTGAAATAGTAACAAGATTTTACATGTTTACCATGGTTTTAGATGGTTTTTTGCAATATGAAAAATAAATCTTGCTTTTCGCTTTATTCGGAGCTATAATTCAGGTATATTTCTCTCGACACTGGTAATTCATAGTTCATTTTGTCAATAAAAGGGGGTATCTAATTAATGAAAAAAACCAGGCGGGTCGCGCTCGTATCGGCGGCGCTGATATTCCTGCTGTTTGTCTCTCCGGCGCTGGGCTTCGACGGGTTCCGTATCGGCAGCGGCGGCGCGTACGGCGTCAAAGGGTATGACCGTCATTCTGACGGGACTTATATCGCCGGGACGAAGTCGGATCCATATACGGTAAATTTCGACACGGGATACTTGCCGTCCGCGCTTTACGACAGCAGGCTGGACACCGTGGCCGCGCCGCCGGGCGCGGTAAGGCTCGTGCCGGAAAACAGCTCCGTGTACGGGACGTATTTTTTCGCGCTGGACACCGTGCCGGCGACATTGGGATATGTTACCGATTATCAGGGCAAAACGCTGAAAGTTTATGTCGTCGGCGCGGACACAGTGAGTTCGGTGTATTATGACGTCACGTTTATACGCTCCGGCGGCGGCGGAAGCAGCGGCGGCTGGAGCGGCGCGGCTCCGGCGCAGCGGACATTGCAGGCGGACAGTGTGACTTATATCGGCGGGGCCGATCGGGTGCTGACATCCGTGGCCATCTCCCAGCGGGGCTGGACGAGCGCCGCCGCCGTCATCCTCGCGCCGGCGGAAGAAAATCACCTGTTCGACGCTTTGACTGTCGCTTCTCTGGCCGGTCAGGAGGACATCCCGGTGCTGCTGGTGGCGGGCCGGACGGTCAGCGCAGAAGTGCTCGCTGAGATCCAGCGTTTGGGCGCGGCGAAGGTCTACTCTATAGGCTGGCTGGGACAGGCGGCCGCCGATCAGGTCGCGGCGCGTCTGCCCGGCATAGCGGGCGAAGTGATCCAGGGAAAAGACCGCGTGGAAACCGCTGATTTGATCAGGGCCAAGATCACCGAGCCCAAAGGGACGTTTGTCGTAGGATACAACGCCCTGCCCGACGCGGTGTCCGCCGCCTCTTACGCGGCCGCCAACGGCTGGGTCATTCAAGTCGCTAACGCGGACGGCTCGTTTTCCGGCCACGCGGAAACAGGCGGCCATATTCTGGGCGGGCCGTCCCTCGCGCGTGATATAACCGGGCTGGACAGAATATACGGCGCGGATCGCTACGCGACCAATATCGCTTTGTTTAACGTCTTGAACTACCAATACGAATATCTCTATATCACAGACGGCAAAACGCTGGCCGACGGTCTGGCCGGCGCCTCGCTGGCGGGAAAGAGCAAAGCTTTTATCCTGCTGGCCCCGAACAACGACCCGACCGGCATTATATTGCCGAATATCACCGATAGCACGCAGCTGGTCGGGCTCGGCGCCAAAAAATGACCGTCAAAGTTTGACTCGCTCTTTCGCGTCCCGGCCGCGTGCCGGGGCGCGATTTTTTAAATGCCGGTCCGCGCTAAGACCGGCTTGTTCAGCGCCCAGAGCGCGGCCGCGATCAGCAGGCAGGCGGCGGTTTGCGGCAGAGGGCCGGCGAAGAGGATCAGGCGGAAAAACCCGGCCAGGACCGCCCGAAGCGGAGCGATCGGCGTAAATACGGAGACGACCGCGATGATGAGGATATCCGCCGCCAGACCGTACCATTTGCCCTGCGCGGCGGTCAGCGTATGGGTAAAAACGGCGAGCAGGAAAAGAAACGCGGCTTGCTGGACGAACGCCGCTATAACGCCGTATTTTGTCCAGCCGAATACGTCGACCAAATTGACGACGCCCTCAAAATAGCCCGTCGCGATCATGGGAAGATCAAAGGCGTAATGCACGGCCATATTCCCGGCCGAGACCGCGGCGGCCAGCACGGCGTAAGCCATCAGAGCGCCCCGGAGGAAATGGCCGCGTTTGCCGCCCAGATTGACGATCCGGCGGAAATTTTTCGCCGGGACAAAGATTGCCGCCAGCAGAGGCAAGAGCCACAGGAAACAGCCGCCGCTGATCTCCAGCTGTCCGCTCATGTCGCCGCCGCCAGAGGCGACGAGCGCCTTGACGGATGTCTGGGCGAGCATGGCGGCGACGCAGATCGCGGTGATGAGGCAGGGGATCTGAATGTTTTTCAAATTTATCTTCGCGACTTTCCAGGCGGCGGCGTTACTCACTCTTTTTTCCTCCCACGATATTGATAAAAAAGTCCTGCAGACTCAGGCGGCTGAGCGCCACGCCTTCCGGCGGCGTGATCCTGCCGTCGTAGATATGCGCCGCCATGACGCTGCCCGCTGTGGTTTTGCCGACGCAGTTCAGCCCGTCCAGCAAAGGCAGGATCAGTTTCACCGGCCCGGACAGCGTGTAGGCTTTTTCGTCAATTTCGCCGATATCCGCCTCTAAAAGGAGGCGGCCGCCCTTGATGATGATCAGGCGCTCCGCTGCTTTGGCGATCTCGTCGATCAGATGCGTGGAGACGATAATCACCCGCGGGTGCGCGTGATAGCTTTCTAGGAGCAAGGTGTTGAACTGGTCGCGCGTGACCGCGTCAAAACCCAAAGTTGGCTCGTCCAGCAAAATGACACTGGAATTATTTGCCAAAAGAATGATGGTCGTCAGCATGGTTTTCATGCCGAAAGAGAGCTGCTTGTATTTCTTTTGCGGATCCAGCCCGAAGCGGTCCGCCATTTCCCGGGCGAAGCCGCGGTCAAAATTTTCCTGCAATTCGGCGGCGGTGTCGATCAGGCGGGACACCCGCATATTGAACTGCGCCGAGCCGCTTTCGATATAGTTGACGCTATCCGGCATATGGCCGGGCGAGACGCGCTCTCCGCCGGCGGTGATCTTGCCGGACGTGGCGGCGATATGGCCCGCCAGCAGTTTCATCAGCGTGGTTTTTCCCGCGCCGTTCCGGCCGAGCAGGCAATATATCCCGCTGCCGGGGATCCGGAGCCGGAGGTCGTCGATGGCGACCGTCCCGCCGTACCGCTTGGTCACGCCGTCAAATTCGATCATCTGCGCTTGCTCCTTCGCTGTTTGTCAAATTAAATGTTAAAAAGGAGTGAGTTTTTAGAGGTGGCCAAGAGCGAAACCGGACCTTTTGCCGCGGCGGGAAACGCGGCAGCCGGCGCGGTAGGTTTTCAGATCGCCCTCGAAAATCAGCGTCCCGCCCAGTTCCATAAAATCCTGCGGCCGGATCATATACCGGGGTTTGCCCGCGTCGCACACGCCGCTTTCGTGCAGGATGTGGTAGACGAATTCCGAGCAAAAAAACCGCGTGTGGCTCTCCCGCCCTTTTCGCATCATATTGGCGATCAGTCCGAAATAATTGTAGCTGAATTTGTGGCCGTCCAGCAAAAAATCCCACAGCTGCGCCGTGACGCCGACATATTGTTCATGTGAAACGGGGAATTGGATCACCGCGCCCGGCAAAAAACCGCAGGGGCCGTACAGATCATCCTCCAGACTTTCATGCTTGAAACAGCCGACGAACGGGTTGCGAGCCCACCGCCTGCCGAAACTGAACATATATTCGAGATCTTCGTCCAGCGACAGCGCGGCATGGGTATACCGGTCGCCCGTGAGCAGCCTGACCGTCTGCGACAGCGTCGTCCGGCTCTGCGACAGGACAATGTAAACGCTTGAGTTTGTCACTTATTATCGCTCCTTCCCTGTATGATGGATACCATTTCCGCGACGGAAATGCTGAGTCTTTTCGCTTCAGCCAAAAGCGCGTCGATCGTCTGGTTGAAAAAAACCGCCTTGCGCCGTTCCGTGATCTTCTCCCGCGCGCCCGGCGCGACGCGCATACCGATCCCTCGGTCCTTGTGCAGAATACCCGCGTCCGTCAGCTTGCCGACGGCTTTTACGGCGGTCGCCGGATTGACGGAGTACGCCTTGGAGATCTGCGTGGTGGAGATGATCAGGTCGCCTGATTGGTACGCGCCCGTAATGATGTCGCTCTCGATCATTTCCATAATTTGCGCAAAAACCGGCTGGTTTTCGTTCAAGTTCAAGCGGATCACCTTACCTCTTGTACCGTTAATTAGTTAACGACTTGAATCATTAACGTGATAATACTACCACATCAAAATTACCCTGTCAACAGGAATTTTTTGAATTTGCGGGGCTGAGCGGAGGAGCCGGTAGATCCAAAAAAAGGATATACAAACGGAGGATGCGGTGTTAGAATATTGGTATGACTAGTCCTAACCCCGTCATTCCGGGTTCCCTCCCGGAATCCATGGCGCCAGCTTTTTCGCCGGTGGCGTTTCGCGCGGGAGGGTGCTATAATCAGGGCGTAGAACTCTAATACCGGCAATAGCGGGAGGTGAGGAAAAAATGACCATGGCGGTCTGGCCCCGCGTGGAGCGCCTGCTGCAGGAGATCGCGCCCAAGGTGCGGACTTACCGGCGCGAGCTGCACAGGATCCCCGAGGAATCGTTTCAGGAATTCCGGACCACGGAGTATCTGCTGAAAACCCTGGACGCTTTATCCGCGGCGACAGGGGCAAAACTGACTGTGCACCGCCCGGCCCCGACCGGTCTCGTGGCGGTGCTTTCCGGGGGGCGCGGCCCCGCAGTCGGCCTGCGCGCCGATATCGACGCTTTGCCTCAGCGGGAGGAAACGGGCTGCGATTTCGCCTCCGTCCGCGACGGCTTCATGCACGCCTGCGGGCATGACGGGCATATGGCCATACTGCTGGGCGTGGCGGAAGCGCTGATGTCCGCGCGCGACTGCTGGAGCGGCGAAGCGCGGTTTATTTTCCAGCGCGCGGAGGAACTTCATCCGGGCGGGGCGCGGGAACTGGCTGACGGCGGCTGGCTGGACGGCCTGGATTTTGTCTTGGCCACGCATCTGTGGAGCACGCTGCCGGTGGGGACGATCGGCCTTACCGCGGGACCGTTTATGGCGGCGCCGGATAATTTTATCCTCACTGTGCGCGGCCGGGGCGGACACGCCGCTATGCCCGATAAAACCGTCGATCCGGTGGTGATTGGCGCTCACGTGATCTTAGCCCTGCAAACCGTAGTCGCGCGCCAGATCGATCCTTTGCAAAGCGCGGTCGTCTCCGTCACCGGCATGACCGGCGGCGGCATATGCAATATCATTCCGGACGAAGTGACGCTGAAAGGCACGGTGCGCGTATTCAGCGAGGAATTGCGCCCGCTGCTGCGGGAAAAAATCGCCGCCGTGGCGGGCGGGGTCTGCGCGGCCTTCGGGGCGGAGTGCGCGGCGGAGTTTATCGAGGGATACGACGTGGTCACTAACGACGCGGCGTTGACGGGTAAACTGGCGGCCGTTTTTGCGGAGACACTGCCGGATGTGGACGTCCGCCCCGCCGCTCCGCTCATGTGCGGCGAGGATTTTTCCGTTTACCAAAGATACGCCCCGGGGGTCATCTTTTTGACCGGCGCGGGCAATCCCGCCCTGGGAGCGGTTTATCCGCAGCATCACGCCAAATTCCAGATCGACGAGGACAGCCTGACCGTGGGGCTGCGGGCGTTAAGCGCCGGCGCTCTGGCACTTCTGGGCCCGCCGGCCTGAAGCAGCGCGACATCGCGTTACTATCCCGTCATTCCGGACTTGTTCCGGAATCCATCCTGGTCTCTCTTTGCGATATCGCAAAAATACTTCAATAATATTAAAATATATATTGACAATAACAAAATCAACCTTTATAATCTTGATAAAGGACTCACAAACAACTATTATTTGACAGAGGTGGTTTTGATGGCTGTTATGCCCAGAAAATGCCCGGCTTGCGGAGGGGAAATGCATGTTTGCCAAATGCGCTGCGCGGCTTGCGGCACGGAAGTGCAGGGCGAATACCGCCTTAGCTGGTTTGCCCGCCTGAGTGAGGAGCAGCTGGCTTTTCTCGAGACGTTCATTCGCTGCCGCGGCAATCTGAAAGACGTCGGCGCGGCTGTCGGCGTCTCATATCCCACGGCTCGCGGCCGATTGGACAATCTGGTGGACGCGATGGGGCGCGCCAGAGAGGATGAGGCGGCGGCCCGCCGTCTGGCCGTTTTAGGCCAGGTCAGAGAAGGGGCGCTTTCCGTGGATGAAGCGCTGGACCGGCTGCGGAGTAAGTAAGGAGGGATCATTTATGCAAGAAGAAAGAATCATGATACTGCAAATGCTGAAAGACGGCAATATCACGGTGGAAGAAGCGGCCAAACTGCTGGAGGCCGTGCCGGCCGGCGCCGAAAAGCCCGCGGTCCCAGCGCCGAAGCAGGTTAGAATCCACATTATGGAAAAAGAAAACACCAAGGTCAATGTCACGGTGCCTTTTTCGCTGGTACGGGCCGGCCTCAAACTTGGCCAGTCTATCGGCGGCTTCAGCGTGAAATTCGCCAGAGACGAACTCAGCAGCGAAATACTGGAAACCCTGAATGGCATAGATATCAGCGTCATACTCACCCGCGTGGGCGCCGGCGAAATAACTCTGCCTTATGTATTGGTGGACGCCTCGGACGACGAGGGGCAGCACGTGCATATAGCATTGGAGTAAGGGGGGTCGCTTATTCACCCGGTCCCTTCGCGCGCTTTCACCGAGACCGAGCACCCTTTATCCATTATGTCCTGTAAAGTTATACTGTCCAGATATTCGGTGATGACCTGCTCCAGACCGCGCCACACGTCGAGGGTCAGACAGAAGTCGCTGCGTTCGCACTCGTCGGCGTCGTCGACGCAGGCCACGGGAGAAACGCTCCCCTCCGTCAGGCGGATGATATCGCCGACAGTGTAAGCGGAAGGCCGCTTGGCCAATTTATAACCGCCCTGAAAACCTCTGGTCGTCTTGAGGACGTCGGTGTTTTTCAGCAGGATCATGATCTGCTCCAGGTAATTTTTGGAAATACCTTGCCGCTCCGCTACGTCCTTGAGCGGAATATAACCGTCTTCCTGGTGCTCAGCCAGATCCAGCAGCATTCGCAAGGCGTAATGGCCCTTGGTGGAAATCTTCATGGCGCTACCTCGCTCGTCAAGGCGATGTACAGTACGGTTTGAAGTATACCACAGGGAACGCCGCTTTGCAATCTATTTGTCGCAGGGAACGCACGGTAAAAACCGGCGTATGACGGGCGTTTCTGTACTGCAATCAAGGCGTGATGAGGGTAAAAATGGCAAAAGCGATAATGGTGCAGGGGACGATGTCAAACGCGGGCAAGAGCATACTCGTAGCCGCGCTGTGCCGTATTTTCCGGCAGGACGGCTACAGGACCGCGCCCTTCAAGTCGCAGAATATGGCGCTGAACTCGTTCATAACGCGCGACGGTCTGGAAATGGGGCGCGCGCAGGTGACGCAGGCGGAAGCGGCGGGCGCCCTGCCGGACGCGCGCATGAACCCTGTTTTGCTCAAACCCGTGCATGATCAGGGCAGCCAGGTGATTTTGCACGGAGAGGTGCTGGACACGCTCACGGCCAAAGATTATTACCGGATGAAGTCAAAACTGCGGCCGGAGATCATGAAAGCGTACAACTCGCTTGCCGCGGACTTTGACGTTATCGTTTTAGAAGGCGCGGGCAGCGCGGCGGAACTGAACCTCGCCCCGGATGATTTCGTCAACATGGGCATGGCGAAAATGGCGAACTCTCCCGTGCTGCTCGTCGGCGACATCGACAGGGGCGGCATATTCGCGCAACTGTACGGCACGGTGCAGATCCTGCCGGAGGATGAGAGACGTCTGATCAAGGCGCTGATTGTCAACAAGTTTCGCGGCGATATATCGCTGTTTACAGGCGGCGTGAAAATACTGGAGGACATCTGCGGCAAACCGGTGGCGGGCGTGATTCCGTGGCTCGACGTGGACATTGACGACGAGGACAGCGTGACGGCGCGCGTGGAGCGCCGGGCGGGGCATAGCGGCGGCGCGGTGGACATTGCGGTCATATTCCTGCCGCATATCAGCAATTTCACCGATTTCGCCGCGCTCGAAGCCACGCCGGGCGTGAGCGTGCGCTATGTCAAAGAACCGTACCGGCTAGGCGATCCGGACCTGGTGATCATACCCGGCTCGAAAAGCACCGTTTTCGACTTGCTCCGCCTGCGCGAGTGCGGATTGGAAGCGGCGATCCAGCGGCTGGCCGGCCGCGGCGTCCCGATACTCGGCATCTGCGGCGGCTATCAAATGCTCGGCGAGAGCGTTTCCGGCGACGGGGAAACCGAGGGCGGCGGCGAGGTGCGCGGAATGGGCCTGCTGCCGGTCGTGACGGAATTCGCGGCGGAGAAACGCCGCACCCGCGTGACCGCGGCCGCGCTAGCCTGCGGCGGCGTACTCGCGCCGCTGACCGGCGCGGCGCTGGAGGGCTACGAGATCCATATGGGCGTGACGGCGCTCCGCGGCGGGAGGCCCCTGCTGCGGCTCTCCAGCGGCGAGCCGGACGGCTGTCAGCTTGGCAGCGTCTACGGCACATATCTGCACGGATTCTTTGACGGGGCGGAATGCCGCGAGCGCGTCCTAAGCGCGCTGTGCGGGCGCAAAGGCGTCGCCCTGAACGCGGAACACTTCGACTTCGCGGCATATAAAGAGCGCAACTATGACCTTCTCGCCCGGGGCGTGCGGGAAGCGCTGGATATGCGCCTTATTTACCATATTTTGGAAGAAAGTTGAGATCAGAGAAACTGGCGCAAAGCGGCGATAAAAACTTGGAGCAGGGGATTGGGATTGCCCTTTTTCCAAGCGGCGAGTATATCAATCACTACATCCAGTTCAAAAAAGCAGAGTTTTTCCCAATTGGCAATATTGTCGTAAGTCAGGCGGTCCAGAAATGTGACGCCTTGGTTGCTTTCCGCCATCAGCAGCATGGAACCCGGATCGGCGACATAGCGCACATTTTTCGGCAAAAAACCGTGGGGTTGGCAAATCTGGCGCAGAAGTTCGTCTACCTGACATTCTCTGGGCGAGATGATATAAAAAGCGGCCTCCCGGAAATCAGCCACCGTCAGATCTTTTTGCTGGGCGAACCAAGATTCCCTGGAAAAGACGAAACCGTCCGGCACGGCGCGGATGGACTCCCATTGCAGATCAGGCTGGTTGTACACATCCAGCAGCAAGGTAATGCCCAAGTCGATGGAATCCTCCGTCAATCCTTTTTTCAAAGCCGAAAAGGAAAGACACTCGAACGAAACTTCAACCTGAGGATAAGCCCGGCTGAAATTCTCCAGCATCAAGGGGATGATTTCCAATAGCAGCCCGTTGATATAACCAACCCGCAGTCTGCCGGTTAACCCCCGGTCGATTTCGCGCGCTTCCTGCACCGCCTGTTCATAAAGGCTCTGTATCCGCAGCAGGGTCCGCAGCATAATCTCCCCCGACGGGGTCAGGGAGACGGAGCGCTTGTCCCGCCTAAACAGACACAGACCGATTTCCCGCTCCAGCAGGGAGATTTGTTTCGTAATCGCCGGTTGGGAAACAAAAGAATGCTCCGCCGCCTTGGTGAATCTGGCGTCTGGCCTGAGTACGAAATTCCGGCGTCAACTGACCACTTTATTTTCAAACAAGTCTTTAATTAGTTTTTTCAGCCAATGAATCAATCAGGCTTTTAATCAGCGCTTTGTCTTTATTGTTCAGGCGGGAATATGAATCTGATAATTCCCGCGCTTCATCAGCGATGTCAAGTCCCGCCAAAACGTCGTCAAACATTCGCCCAGCTCCGGATACAAACCATTCAGGATTAACGCAATATTCACGGCAAATATCCTTGATTGTTCGTGCGGTTATTTCGCGGCGGCCTTTTTCCATATTCGTTATTGCTCCGCCGGTCATATTTATAGCGCTGCCAAAAGCGCGGGTGGTAAGCCCCAATTCCGCGCGTAATATCCGCAATCTTTCATGCGTATCCATTTTAACACCTCCATGAAAGCAGTATACTATAAATTGATTTCAAAGTAAACGAGAAGCAAAGGCTTGACAGCGATTTCTAAGAATGTTATTATTGCTTTTAGTGATTTCAATGGAATCAAGGAGGCGAGTTCATGGATCCCGCCGCACGGGAAGACGTAAAGGAAACGGCCTTGAAGCTGAATGAAATTTATAAGGCATCCCCAGAAAACTACAACTATATCAAGGGATTCATCCATTGCTTATTACTGAAATCTGATCGGCAGGAGCAACAGCAACTGAATGATCGGTCGCCATGAAGCGCGAGCGCCTATGAATTTTGATTTCGACCGGAATCTCTTTTTTTAGCCCTTTGTGACTTCAAGCGGTGGAGGGCGCCATGGCCAAGATCGAAGAACTCCTCGATATCGGCGAAGAAAAATGGGAAAAACTCATGGAATTGGGGCGTCCCAGGACCTTCAAGGCCGGCGAGATGCTGTTCATGCAAGGAGAAGCCAGCGAATTTCTCTACTGCATCAAAGCCGGTATCGTTAAAAACAGCATCTATATGCCAAACGGCAAAGAAAAAATCATCCACTTCCTGCTTCCTCCGGCGCTCACCGGGCAGAGCGGGATATTCGACAATCTGGGCAATATATGCTCGGCGACGGCGCTCACCGAAGTCTGCTGCATCGCCGTCTCCCGGAGTAAATTCATCGCCTTTCTTTTTGAAAACCCGCAAGTCATGTACAGGATCTGCTGGGATCTGGTGAAAAAAGCGCGCTGCACGCAATCGCAGGCGGAAGACGTTTATAATACGGTGCCGCAGAAATTGGCCCGTTTTTTACTGGACGCCTGCCAGTACGGGATCGTCAGCCGCCATAAAAGCTCGTCTATCGCCTTTACTCATGATGAGATAGCCAATCTGCTCGGCACGACCCGGCAGCGGGTGACCCAATATCTGAACGACTTCGAGAAGCAGGGCCTGATCCAAAAAGGCGTGAAAAATATCAAAGTGCTGGACGCGGGCAAGCTGGCTCAATACCTTTAGGGCGGGGCTGCGCTCTCAACGGGCAGCCTTGTTCATATTTTTCTGAAATGTCCCGCAAAGGACATTTTTTCTTTGCCGGCCGGGATAAAATCATCTCATTCCGGTTGATTCACAGTTCACGGCGGACAGTCGGGCGACGACAGGGAAGGAGGGAAGTCAGTTCCGCAGTTTCATTGTCCGCGCAGGTACGAGACTGCCGCTTCAGCGGCATAGTCGAGTCCGTACTGTGGTTTAGAGCGCCTTGCGCCGCAGGCGCTTAGGCGGTCTTGCCAACAGTGCAGGTACGAGACTGCCGCTTCAGCGGCCTAGTCGAGTCCGTACTGGGGCCTAGAGCGCCTTGCGCCGCAGGCGCTTAGGCGGTCTTGCCAACAGTGCAGGTACGAGACTGCCGCTTTAGCGGCATAGTCGAGTCCGTACTGTGGTTTAGAGCGCCTTGCGCCGCAGGCGCTGAGTAGGCGGTCTTTCCAACAGTGCAGGTACGAGACTGCCGCTTCAGCGGCCTAGTCGAGTCCGTACTGGGGCCTAGAGCGCCTTGCGCCGCAGGCGCTTAGGCGGTCTTGCCAACAGTGGCTCAGCCGGAAAAAACTGAGTAAGGAGCGCGGCATATCGTATGTATACCATTATCGACGCGAATAACAGTCTTAATTTGAAAACCAAAGAGTACGAACCAGAAACCCGCACCCGTTTGGCGCCCGGTTTTGACGGCGACCAACTGGACAAAGGGCATTGCGTGCAATGGATGTGGAACACGGACAAACTGGGGCTCATCCGGGTAGAACAGGCGGCCGGCATGGGAACTTCGCCGCGGGAAGGCTTTGTTTTCCATGACAATCGAGTGGAAATAGAGTATCTTCTGGACAGCGTCTGCGACCTCAGTTACCCTGACGGCACGCATATTGAGTTCCTGCCGGGCGACTGCCTGTGTCACGCGGTCGGCCAGCCGCACCGCATGGAGACGGTCGCGCCGCGGCATATGGAGATTGCGGTCTTTTTGAACGGCAGTCTGGACGGCTGCTCCCGCACCCATTTTGACCCTCGGCGGCACAAGGAGACGGGCTGGCAGGTCAAACGCTGCGCGGAACTGCCCGGCGCCGAGTGGAACGATCCTCTGGTCGACGTCAAAATTGTCTATGAAGAAGACGGAATCAGCTTCGCGGAGTTCATTCTCCAGCCGGGAGCGCAGATCCCGCCGCGGGATTTCGCGCGTAACAACAACGCCGATGAAATCGTTCTCGTCCGTAGCGGCCGGGGTCTGGCGATCTATCCCGATCAGTCATACCCGCTCTATGCCGATGTCACCGCTTATAATGAGGCCGGTCAGCTTTATAAGTATGTGAACACCGGTACGGAAAATTTAGTGCTGCTTTGTTGTTTCTCCGCCGGCAGTTTAAAAGAAATCGGCTATCAGGAAGTGAAACTGAACAGTTAGTCTGTGCTGTTTAAAATCAGCGGGGAGGATGTTGTTGTATGATTAAGAGAAGTTCAGGCAAAACACCCGGTATCGTCTGTATTCTGCTCATCATGGTTTTGTTCGCGGCGTGCGGCGCGCCGGCCGCTCAGGATCCCGCTCAATCCGGGACAGAGGCGCCGGCGGACGACCTGGCGGCGGCGCTGGCGAACATGAAGCCCCTGACGCTCAATTGGGCGATCTGCATGGGTTCTTCGCATCGAGCCAATGAGGTGTTTAGTTATTTTTGTGACCGCGTCAACGAATTGACTGAAGGCAAGGTCACAATCACTCAGTATGCCGGCGAAACCCTCGTAAAAAATACCGATATTTACGAATCTCTGAAAAACGGCATTATCGATATGGGGGAATCGGACCCTTCCTACAGTTTCTCTTACTTCCCGCTGATTAGCGCTTATTTTCTCAGCGGCATCAGCTTCAACAGCAGTCAGGCGGCCACCTACGCGGCCGACGAGTGGTTCCGGTCGGATTTTGCAGAATTGGGGGATGTAAAATACCTGTGGGCCTATGGCATGTCGCCTTCAGACCTGCTGACGAATAAGAAGATCGAAACGCTGGCCGATTTCAAAGGCGTGCAGATCCGGGCGACCGGCTATGCCATCGGCGCCGTGGAAACACTTGGCGCTTCCGCTGTGGGGATCACGCCGGCGGAAACTTATGAAGCGCTGCTGAAAGGCACGGCCGACGCGGCGCTCATGCCGTCCGAGGCGCTTGTCAACTGGAAATTCGGTGAAGTGCTGAAATACGACGCCAATATCTCCGGCATTTCCACTGTAACTCATTATATAGCGATGAATATGGATCGCTGGAATTCCCTCCCGCCTGCCGTCCAGCAGGTTTTTCTGGATGTCAGCGCCGAATGTGTCGACCGGATTGCGCCGCTGTGGGATGAAATGGATAAAGAAGGCATAACCTTTGGTGAACAAAACGGCATGGAGTATTACGACGTTCCTTTGGAGACGCTGCAAACCTGGTGGGCGGCGCTGGCCCCGCTCCAGGACGAGTGGGTGCGGGAGCGGGCGGCCAGAGGACTCGACGCGCAAGCGGCTCTTGACCGCTTGAAATCTCTGGCGGAGAAGTATAACGCCCGGTATTGATTAAAAGGATGTGACCCGCTTGGAAAAACTTAAAAAGATCGTTTACAAGCTTGATGATATACTCGGCGGCGTCTCCAGCGTCTTTATCTTTGCCAATATGGTGGTCGTGACGATCAGCGTGGCCATGCGGATCCTGCTGCACTCGCCTATTTCCGGCCTGACAGACATTGTTGGATTCCTGTCCGCGCTGAACGCGGCGTTTGCTTTGGGCTATACTGAGAAGGAAAAAGGCTTCATTCAGGTGGATTTTGTCCGCGAATTTTTCCCCAGATCATTACAGCGAGTCATCTTGTCGCTGATCTCCTGTATCAGCATTGTCGCCCTGGGCATCATCACCGTACAGTTCTTTCGCTACGGACTCAGCACTTACGCGAACAGCAACGTGACTTGGGTCATGTTTTTGCCATATTATCCCATCGCGTTCGGCTGTTTCCTGGGGATGCTGTTTTATACGATCACCAGTTTACTGCATTTTGTCCTCGACATTCATGCCTGGAAGGAGGTCGGTAAATGAGTCCGGTCATTATTGGCCTGCTCGGTATCCTGGCGTTTTTGGCGCTGGTCCTGCTCGGTCTGCCGATCGCCACCGGCATGATGCTGGTCGGCATGGTGGGGTTTGGTATCCTGACCAATATGCCGGCCGCAATCAAGCTGGTCTCGGTTGACATGTTCAGCAGTTTTTCTTCCTATAACATGAGCGTGGTGGCCATGTTCGCCTGGATGGGTTTTCTGGCCTTTCATTCCGGTATCGGCAGCCGCTTGTATGATTTTGCCTATAAAATGATCGGCCATTGGCCGGGTGGACTGGCAATGGCGTCGGAAATGGCCTGCGCCTGCTTCGGCGCGGTCTGCGGTTCCGGCCCCGCCACGACGGCGACGATCGGTTCCATCGCTTTTCCGGAGATGAAAAAACGGGGTTATGACAGTTCGCTCTACACCGCCTGTGTCGCGTCCGGCGGCGGTTTGGGCCTGCTGATTCCGCCCAGCATGACGGCGATTGTCTATGGGGTGGCGACCGAACAATCCATCGGCCGAATTTTTATAGCCGGCATCGGCGCCGGTATTCTGCTGATGGTGCTTTTTATGATCACAATCTGGCTGGTGACCCGCAATCATCCGGAGATGGCGCCCCGCGGCGAGAAATCGACATGGCCGGAGCGGGCGAAGTCGGTCAGCGGTGGTCTCCTGGAGACACTGATTATTTTCATCTTTTCCGTCGGCGGACTGTCGGCCGGCTGGTTCACGCCTACAGAGGGCGGGGCGATCGGCGCTTTTGCCATGCTGGCCGTGGTGCTTGTCCGTCGCAAGCTGTCCTGGAAGGGTTTTGTCGCCTCGCTCTACGATACCGCCAAGACGGTGGGTATGGTGCTGCTGATCGTGGCCTGCGCCACGATATTCGGGCGTTTCATCGCTTTAGCCCAGATCCCGCTCGCGATCACCGGGCTGCTCTATCAGTTTGATATCCCCGCCTGGCAGACGATGGTCTGCATCCTCGTGGTTTATCTGATCGCGGGTTGTTTTATCGACAGCCTGCCGATGATCATGCTGACTGTGCCGATCTTTTACCCGGTGGTCGTCTCCATCGGTTATGATCCGATCTGGTTCGGAGTGATCATCACTTTGGTTTGCTGTATGGGCATGATCACGCCGCCGGTCGGCATTGACGTTTATGTGGCGAAAAACGTGGCGGTGGATGTGCCGCTGCCTGTTATTTTCAAAGGGATATGGCCGTTTCTTTTCGCCATCTTTATCTGTATCGCCCTGATCATGATTTTTCCCCAGATCGTGCTGTTCCTGCCGGAATTGCTGATGGGGTGATTGAATTCACTCCGCTCTTTTATCGAAAACGCGCCGGGTCTTTTTTTCCGAGCGCGGCAGCTCGCCCAGCCCCACGCACTCGCATCTGATGCGCAGGCCGATTTTGGCCCGGAAAATCTGTTCTACCGCCCGGCTCACCGCGGCGCGGTCAGGGGCGGCGCATTCGGCGCGCATGCTTAGGCGTTCTTTCCCGTTTTCGTCATAATCAATTACGATGAGGTACTCGCTGGACAGTCCCGGCGTTTGGCGCAGGATATCCTCGATCTGGCCGGGATAAATGTTGACGCCTTTTACCTTGATCATGTCGTCCGTGCGGCCCACGATGCGGTCCAGGCGCGGATAGGAGCGCCCGCAGGGGCATTGGCCCGGGATGAGGCGCGAGATGTCGTGCGTCCGGTAGCGCAGGAGCGGTGCCCCTTCTTTGCGCAAAGTCGTGACGACGATCTCCCCCGTCTCGCCCTCCGGCAGCACCTTCCCCGTCGCCGGGTCGATCACTTCGCAATAGATGAAATCGTCCCAATAGTGCATTCCCGTGTGGCTGGGGCAGTCGATGGCGATGCCCGGCCCGTATATCTCCGTCAGGCCGTATATGTCAAAAAGTTCTATGCGCAGCTGCTCGGCGATGCGGCGGCGCATGAGTTCGCCCCAGCGCTCCGAGCCGATCACGCCGCGTTTCAGGTTTATTTTGTCCGCCAGACCGCGTTTTTGCACTTCTTCCGCCAAAAGGAGCGCGTAGGAAGCCGTCGCGCAGATCACCGTCGACTGCAGATCCAGCATGAGCTGCAGCTGTTTTTCCGTGTTGCCGGGACCCGTCGGTACCGCCATGGCCCCGAGTTTTTCACAGCCGGCCTGAAAACCGATCCCCGCCGTCCACAGGCCGTAGCCCGGCGTGATCTGGACCCGGTCGGCGCGCGTCACTCCGGCCAGCGCGAAACAGCGGGCGAACATCGTTGCCCAATCCTCGACGTCCTGGCGCGTATAGGGAATGATGACCGCCTGACCGGTGGTGCCGGAAGACGAGTGTACGCGCACGATCTCCTCCGGCGGGGCCGCCAAGAGGCCGAGCGGGTAAGCGTGGCGCAGATCGTATTTATCGCTGAACGGCAGCCGGGTAAAATCATCCAGGCCGCGCAGCTCCCGCGGATCAAACCCGCGCAGCCGGTCGCGGTAAAATTGACTGTTTGCGGCGGCGTAAAGGACCGCTTTTTTCAATTTCTGGAAATCAACCATCTTATCCCGTTACCTCCCGATCGTCCGCCGCGTTCCGGGCCGCCTCCGCGCCGGCGCGCCAGGCGGCGCGGTTCAGGGCGGCAAAGGCGGGCGGCGTGTTTTGCGCCAGCGAAGCCAGCAGCGATTCTTCGTCCATCGTCAGCAGGCCCCAGGCAAAAGCGGCGCCTAAAAGCACGATATTGGCCGCCTTTTCCGACCCCAGCGCCCGCGCCGTCTCGCCGGCCGGGATAAAACGCGCGCGGGGCCGGGCGGCGATATAGGCGCGCATCGCCTTTTCCTCATAAGCTTCCTGGCCGAGGGCCGCCGTGACCGGTTCCAGACGGGCCGTGCTGACGACGGCCGCTCCCCCCGTTTTCAGCCGGGGCAGATGGCGGGCGCCTTCGCACAGCTCGAGGGCCAGGAGCAGATCCGCCCCGCCCGGCGGGATATAAGGGGAGGAGACCGGGCCGGTGCGCACATGGCTCACCACGCAGCCGCCGCGCTGGCTCATGCCGATGGTTTCCCCCGTGCGGACGCGGCCGCCGGCCAGAAGGGCGGCGCCGGCCAGGATCTTGGAAACAAGGATGGTTCCCTGCCCGCCGACGCCCGCGATCAGAATATCCAAATTTTGTCATCCTCCATATCAGGATCCGCCGCGCCCCTCACGCGCGCGCCTCCAGCCGGAGCCGGCCGGAAGGGCAGACTCGGGCGCAAAGCCCGCAGCCGTGACAGAGGGCGGCGTTGACTTCCACGACGCCTGCGGCGATTCGCAGGGCCGGGCAGCCGATTTCCCGGACGCAGAGCATACAGCCCGAGCATTTTTCCGCGCGGCAGAGCTGGGTCGGCCGGAAAAGCCCGCTGCAAGGCGCGGTAAAAATCACGACGCTCAGGCCCGGATGGCTCGCCGCCCGCCGGGCCGCGTCCATCGCCGCCGGCAGGTCAAAAGGGTCGGCCCGCTCGACAAAACCCGCCCCCAGAGCCCGCGCCACTGCGGCGGCGTCGATTTTCACCGTTTCCTCGCCCATCACCGTCCGCCCCAGGCCCGGGTGGCTCTGATGGCCTGTCATGGCCGTCGTGCTGTTGTCGAGGATCATTATGTTTATATCCGCCCGGTTATGGGCGGCGTTCAGCAGTCCGGTCATACCGCTGGCAAAAAAAGTGCCGTCGCCGATAAAGGCAAAAACCAAAGCCTGCGGGTCGGCGGTCTTGACGCCCTGCGCGACGGTGAGGCCGGCCCCCATGCACAGGCAGGTGTCGGTCATATCCAGCGGCGCGGCGTTGCCGAGCGTATAACAGCCGATATCGCCGCAAAAAACCGCCCTTTGGCCGCGCGTCGCTTTTTTCACCGCGTAAAAAGAGGCGCGGTGCGGACAGCCGGCGCAAAGCACCGGCGAACGCCGAGGCCATACCGGCGCCGGCTCTGGCTCAGGCGCGGTCACGGCGACCGGCGGCTCTGGCGCGGTCGCGGCGGCTGTGACCGGCGGCGGCGACAGGAATGTCTCCGCGTATCGCGCCACCTGTTCCAAGAGCAGCTCGCCGTTCGGGGCGACGAAGCCGCTCAATTTGCCGGCGACGACGGCGGTCAGGTTTTCCGCGCCCTTGAGCGCGAGCAGCTGTTCTTCTATGACCGGGGCCAGCTCTTCCAGGACCAGCACCCGCCGGGCCCGGGAGAGAAAACGGCGGTACAGGGCTTTCGGCGGCGGGAAGACCGCGCCAACTTTCAAAACGCTTAAGGCCGAGGCCGCGAGCGCCGCCGGCCAGTCCGCCGCGCCACTCCGCGCCATGAGCGCGTCGCGCAAAATAGCGTAGGTGACGCCTCCGGCCGCGATCCCCAGCGGCCCGTCGCCTTCGAGCCGGTTGAACTCCGAAAC
This sequence comes from Gracilibacteraceae bacterium, assembly GCA_031266805.1. Taxonomy (GTDB): domain Bacteria; phylum Bacillota; class Desulfitobacteriia; order Desulfitobacteriales; family Syntrophobotulaceae; genus JAIRRL01. Next base: position 26,695 of record JAISAH010000005.1, on the reverse strand, counting down.
GCTAAATTCCTCCCCGATTTGCGCCTGCTGCGCTTTGATCTCCCCGTGCCGCCGGTAAGAGAGCGGCGGGAAAATCACCCAGCGCGCGGATCTTTCAAAACGGCCGGGGGCGAAAGGCCGGCGCTCCGCGCTCAAATCGACGGCGGCGCTGGCGTGACAGACCTTGGTCGTCGGCCGCAAGATCACGGGCAGGCCGTAGCGCTCGGAGAGGTCAAAAGCCTGAAGCGCCATCGCGTAAGCTTCTTCCGGACAGGAAGGATCCAGCGCGGGTGCGTTGGCAAAAGCGGCGAAAAACCGCGTGTCCTGCTCCGTCTGCGAGGAGATCGGCCCGGGATCGTCCGCCACCACTATGACCAGCCCGCCCCTTACGCCCAGATAGACCAAACTCATCAGCGGGTCCGCCGCCACGTTAAGGCCCACCTGTTTCATGACAGCCATGGCGCGCGCGCCGCTCCAGGCGGCCCCGGCCGCCACTTCCAGCGCGGCTTTTTCATTAGTGGACCACTCCACATGGATAGCGCCGTCCGTATTGCGCGCTGCCACGGTCTGCAGGACTTCCGTGGAAGGCGTGCCCGGATAGCCGGCCACCAGCCGCGCGCCGGCGGCGATAGCCCCCAAGGCGATCGCTTCGTTGCCCAGGAGGATTTGTTTGCTTGGTTTTTCCATAAAAGAAATATTCTGCAAGGTCACGAGTCCGCCCGCGTCATGGCGATCCGGCCGGTGCGCACGAGTTCCTGTACGCCGTGCGGACGCATCGCCCGCAAAAAAGCGTTTATTTTACTCTCATCCCCCGTCATCTCCACCGTCAGGCTGCCGCGGCCCAGATCGACCACCCGCCCGCGAAACACGTCCGCGACCTGCAAGATCTCCAGCCGCGTCTCCGGCTTCACCTTCACGCGCACGAGCGCCATCTCCCGGTTGACGACTTCCATCTCCGTCAAGTCCGTCACTTTATGCACCACGACCTGTTTATGCAGTTGTTTCGTCACTTGCTCGATCCGCTCCGCGTCCGCCTCCACGACGATGATCATGAGGGAGATCAGCGGGTTTTCCGTCTGGCAGACCGTCAGGCTGTATATATTGAAGCCGCGGCGGGCAAAAAGGCCGGAAATGCGCGCCAAAACGCCCGGGCTGTTGTCCACCAGCACCGCGATGGTTCTAAGCATCGCCCTCGCCCCCTTCCAGCATCTCGGTTATCACTTTGCCGGGGTGGATCATCGGCAGCACGACTTCATCCGGCGAGATGACAAAGTCCAGCAAAACAGGCTCCCGCGTCCGCACCGCCTCCCGCAGGGCCGGCCGCGTGTCCGCCGGTTTTTCCACGCGCAGGCCCCTGATGCCGTAAGCCGCGGCCAGAGCGACAAAATCCGGATTGGCCGTCAGCTGGATCTCATTGTAGCGTTCCCGGTAAAAAGTCTGCTGCATTTGGCGCACCATGCCGAGGACGCCGTTGTTCATCAGAATGATCTTGACCGGCAGACTGTATTGCCGGAGCGTGGCCAGCTCCTGCACGTTCATCTGAAACGAGCCGTCCCCGGTCACCAGACAAATCAAATCGTCCGGACAGGCGATTTGGGCGCCGATGGCCGCCGGCAGGCCAAAACCCATCGTGCCCAGTCCCGCGCTGGTGATGAAGCGGCGGGGGCGGGTGACGGGATAAAACTGGGCGGCCCACATCTGGTGCTGGCCCACGTCCGTGACCACGCAGGCTTCGCCGCCGCAGGCCTCGCCCAGAGCTTCCATGATGAGCTGGGGATTCAGGCGCCCGTCCGGCTCATAGCAGAGCGGATACTGCTTCTGCCAGTCCCGCAGCCGCTCTCGCCAAGGCTCGATGGCGCAGGGGCCGGTGAGCGGCAAGAGATCCGTCAGCACCAGGCGAGCGTCGCCGACGATGGGGATGCGCGGGCGGAGGACCTTGCCTATTTCCGCCGGGTCGATATCGATATGCAAAACCTGGGCCTTGGGGGCGAACTGCTCCGTCAGGCCGCTCGTCACCCGGTCGTCAAAACGCACGCCGACCGCCAGCAGCAGATCACATTCATGGACGGCCAGATTGGCCGTCGTCGTGCCGTGCATACCGACCATGCCCAGATTGTTCGGATGCCGGGCGGCGATGCTGCCGATGCCGTTTAAGGTGGTCACGACTGGGATGCCGGTTTTTTCCGTCAATTCGCGCAGCGCGTCGCCGGCACCGGAAATGATGATGCCCCCGCCGGCGTAGATCACCGGTTTTTGGCTGCGGGCCAGGGCTTTGGCCGCTTCTTTGATCTGGCCGAGATTGCCCTTGGAAAAATATTTATAGCTTTTCAGTTCCGCCGGCGCGCCCGCCTCCGGTTTTACCTCGCCGTCCAGCACGTCCCGCGGCAGGTCGATCAGCACCGGGCCGGGGCGGCCGGTGGTCGCGATATGGATGGCTTCTCGCACGACGCGCGGTATGTCCTGGGCGTGTTTGACCAGATAATTGTGCTTGGTGATAGGCATGGTGATGCCGGTGATATCCACTTCCTGGAAAGAGTCGGTGCCCAGGAGCCAGGTCGAGACCTGGCCGGTGATGATGAGCATGGGGATCGAATCCATAAAAGCGTTGGCGATGCCCGTCACCATATTGGCGGCGCCCGGCCCGGAGGTGGCCAGACAAACGCCCAGACGGCCGCTGACCCGCGCGTAGCCGTCGGCGGCGTGCACGGCCGATTGTTCGTGCCGGGGCAGGACGTGCCGGATGGGGCTTTCGAGCAGCGCGTCATAGATGGTCAGCACGGCGCCGCCCGGATAGCCGAATATCACTTCCACGCCGGCGGCGGTCAGTTGTTCCAGCAGTGCGCGCGCCCCGCTGCGCGGAAAACACGGCGGTTTTTTTTCTTCATCCCGCATATATATAAGATCCTTCCTTAATTTTCCATAATAGGGAAACGTCAATCGTTCGGGCGGAGCGCCGCGCCTTTGTCAGCCGATTGGACGAGCCGGGCGTAACGGCCCAGATATCCGGTGCGCCCCGCTAGACGCCGGGCGGGGGCCAGACTTTTTTCCGGATCGAAAGCCGCGCGGCGGCGGGTTTTTTCTTCCTCCGGCGCTATCCACTCCAAAGTCCGTTCTTTTAAATCGATCCGTATCTGATCCCCGTCGGCGACAAAGGCGATATCACCGCCGAGCGCCGCTTCCGGGGAAATATGCCCGATAGAGAGCCCCCGGCTGCCGCCGGAAAAACGCCCGTCGGTCAGGAGGGCGATCGACTCGTCCAGACCCATGCCGGCCAGCGTCGCCGTCGGTCCCAGCATTTCCCGCATACCCGGCCCGCCTTTCGGCCCTTCGTAACGAATGATCACGGCGTCGCCCGGCCGCGTCCGCCCGCCGCGGATCGCCTCCGCCGCCGCGGCTTCCCCGTCGAAGACTTTGGCCGTGCCGGTAAAAACCATCATCGGGTCAGCCAGCGCGCCGACCTTGATCACGGCGCCCTCCGGGGCCAGATTGCCAAAGAGGACGCTGAGGCCGCCCCGGGGCGAATACGGCCGCTCCAGTGGCCGAATGACGCTGTCGTCCGTGACCCGCGCCCCGGCGACGCGCTCGGCCAGCGTACAGCCGGAGACCGTCATGACTTCGCCGTCGATCAGGCCGCCCGCGAGCAAACGGGCCAGCACGGCGCTGATGCCGCCGGCTTCATGTACGTCTACCAGAAAATGCCCGCCCGCGGCCGGAGAGAGTTTGCATATCTGCGGCGTGCCGTCGCTGACGGCGTTCACGTCGCGCAAACGGAAGCCGATGCCGCCTTCCCCAGCGACGGCCGGCAGATGGAGCATTGTATTCGTGGAACAGCCCAGCGCCATGTCGGCGGCCAAACCGTTTTTGAGCGACGTCTCCGTCACGATATCCCGGGGGCGGATATCGCGGCGCCAGAGCTCCATCACCGCCAGCCCCGATTCCTTGGCCAGGATCAGGCGTTCGGAATATACGGCCGGGATCGTGCCGTTGCCGGGCAGGGCCATACCGAGCACCTCCGTCAGGCAGTTCATCGAGTTGGCCGTGAACATGCCGGCGCAGGAACCGCAAGTCGGACATGCGCTTTCTTCCAAGGCGCGGAGCCATTCTTCATCTTTTTCCCCGCTATGCACCTTGCCGATGCCTTCATAGGAAGTGATAAAATCGATCCGCCGCCCCTCAAAACGTCCGGGCAGCATGGGGCCGCCGCTGACGACGATCGCGGGCAGATTTAGCCGCAAGGCGGCCATGAGCATCCCGGGGACCACTTTGTCACAACTGGTAATAAATACCAAGGCGTCCAGGGCGTGCGCCCGCGCCATTATTTCCACGGAATCCGCGATGATTTCCCGGCTGGCCAGAGAAAAATGCATACCCTCATGGCCCATAGCCAAACCGTCGCAGACGGCTATCACCGGAAATTCCAGCGGTGTGCCCCCGCCCATGCGCACGCCGGCTTTTACCGCCGCGGCCACCTGACGCAGATGGGTGTGGCCGGGCACGATCTCGTTAAACGAGTTGACCACGCCGACCAGAGGCTGAGCCGTCTCCCGCTTTGTCAGGCCCAGCGCTTTGAGGATGGCCCGATGCGGGGCTTTATCTATACCGGTTTTTACATCGTCGCTGTTCATCAGGCGTTTCCTTCTTTCGTTTTCATCGGCCCTTTGGCCATAATTATAGCGCAAATATTTCGGTTTGACAAATATAAAAAACACGGCTATACTTAACCGTACACTGTCTTACCACCAGTATCCGCACACTCGGGATGTAGCGCAGCTTGGCAGCGCGCCTGCCTTGGGAGCAGGAGGCCGCAGGTTCAAATCCTGTCATCCCGACCAGTAAAATAAAGGCTTTCAGCATTTTGTCGAAAGCCTTTTCCATTGTTTTGATGTTTGTTTGATGTTTAATATAAAGTTGCCGATCGGCGCAGGATAGTTATGAAAAATTGACGGGCATATTTTTTTTAAACGCGGTAATTCAATTCCGCCCGGCTTTCAAGATATCTTTCCAGTTTGCGTTTCACTCTCTGCAAGGCGTTATCGATCGATTTCACATGCCGGCGCAGTTCGGCGGCTATTTCCTGGTATGATTTGCCGTCCAAATAGGCCATCAGCACCTGCCATTCCAAGGCGCTCAATATTTCGCCGATTTTTTCCTCGATATCGTCAAATTCTTCCCGGCTGATGATGAGCTCCTCAGGGTCGGACATGCGCGCGCCGGAAATCACGTCTATCAGCGTGCGGTCGGATTCGTCGTCATAAATGGGTTTGTTCAGGGAAACATATGAGTTGAGCGGGATGTGTTTTTGCCGGGTGGCCGTTTTGATGGCGGTGATTATTTGCCGCGTCACGCAGAGTTCCGCGAAAGCGCGAAAAGAAGACAATTTATCGCCGCGAAAATCGCGAATTGCCTTGTATAAGCCGATCATGCCTTCTTGGATTATGTCTTCGCGGTCGGCGCCGATGAGAAAATAGGACCGCGCTTTAGCTCGCACAAAATTTTTATATTTATTGATCAGATATTCCAGAGCGGCGTTGTCGCCTGCTTTAGCCAGTTGCACCCATTCTTCGTCCAAGATTTCCGCGTCGATGGCCGCCGCGGCGGCATCGTCGTCACTATTATTATGCAGCGCTAATATCAAAAAACATCAACTCCTGTTCGCGCATATGATTTGATTATACATGAGCCGCCATGCCCCGTCAAGCCGCTTTTCCAAGGAATTCCCGCCCGCCGTGTAAAAATTTTTTCCATATTCGCGGCTAAAATTGCTTACCGGGGTGATTTGTGTTATGATTTTAATAAAATAGTCCAATGAACGGAGATACTGATGGAAACAACTGAAACGCATAACGAAGCCGCCATCCGCAACATCGCTATTATCGCCCACGTCGATCACGGCAAAACCAGTCTGGTCGACATCATGCTCCGGCAGAGCGGCGCTTTTCGCGCGAATGAGCAGGTGGCGGAACGGGTCCTGGACTCAAACGACCTGGAGAGGGAGCGCGGCATCACGATTTTATCCAAAAACACGGCCGTATACTGGCAAGGGGTGAAGATAAACATCGTCGATACGCCCGGTCACGCCGATTTCGGCGGCGAAGTGGAGCGGGTGCTGAAAATGGTGGACGGGGTGCTGCTGGTGGTGGACGCTTTTGAAGGGCCGATGCCGCAAACGAAATTCGTCCTGCGCAAAGCTCTGGAACTGCGGCTCAAACCGATCGTCGTCATCAATAAAGTCGACCGCGCCGACGCTCGCCCTTACGAGGCGGCAGACGAAGTCGTCGAGCTGTTCCTCCAGCTGGACGCGACGGAGGAACAACTGGATTTTCCTATAGTTTACACATCGGCGCGCGAGGCTATGGCCGGTTTTGACCCCGGCGACCTGCAGCCGGATTTTACCCCGCTGTTCGAGACGATCCTCACGCAGATACCCGCGCCGGCAGCCGATACGGACGGGCCGCTGCAAATGCTGATCACGACGCTGGATCATGACGATTATCTCGGCAAGATCGCCATCGGCCGCGTGGTGCGCGGCAGTGTCAAGGCCAATTCTCCCGTCGGGATCATCAAGCGCGACGGGGCGCTTAAAAAGGCAAAAATTGTCAAATTATTCACCTTTGACGGGCTGAAACGCCTGGACGCCGCGGAGGCTTTTGCCGGCGACATCGCGGCCCTGAGCGGCATCCCCGACGTCGGCGTCGGGGAAACGGTCGCCGACCCGCTGGCGCCCGAAGCCCTGCCGACGATAGAGATAGACGAGCCGACCATCAGCATGACTTTCATGGTGAACGACAGCCCCTTCGCCGGCGAGGAAGGGACACACGTCACCTCGCGCAAGCTGCGCGACCGCCTGTTCAAGGAGGTGGAGACCAACGTCAGCCTCCGCGTGGCGGAAACCGGCAGCATGGACGCTTTTCTCGTCTCCGGCCGCGGGGAGTTGCACCTGTCCATCCTCATCGAGACCATGCGCCGCGAAGGTTTTGAAATGCAGGTCTCCAAACCGGAAGTCATCTTGAAAACGGTGGACCGCGTAAAATGCGAGCCCTACGAGCTTTTGATCTGCGACGCCCCCAACAGCGCCGTCGGCGTCGTCATCGAAACGCTGGGCGCCCGCAAGGCGGAAATGCGCGGCATCACCGCTTTGGCCGGCGGCGTGACGCGGCTGGAGTTTCTCATCCCGGCCCGCGGCCTCATCGGATTTCGCGGCGAGTTCCTCACCACCACGCGGGGCGAGGGCGTGATGAATCACGTTTTCCATTCTTATCAGCCCTATAAGGGCGAGATCCGCCGGCGCGGGCACGGCGTCCTCATCGCCTCCGACACCGGTCTGGCCACGGCTTACGCCCTGCATCAGGGGCAGGAGCGCGGCGCGCTGTTTCTCGCCGCCGGGGCCCGGGTCTATGAAGGCATGATCGTCGGGGCGTCCTCGCGGGAACAGGATATCGAGCTGAACATCACCCGCAAGAAACAGCTGACCAATATGCGCGCCAGCGGGGCGGACGAGGCCCTGCGTCTGGAGCCGCCGCGCCTGTTCAGCCTGGAAGAATCGCTGGAGTTTATCAACGACGACGAATTGATCGAGGTGACGCCGGAAAATATCCGTTTGCGCAAGAAATATCTGGATAAAAATTCCCGCGTCAAATACGCCAAGGCCCTCGCGGCCGTGGCCGGCAGCGGTCTGTGACGGTTTTCGCGGGTGCATGACAAAACCGCCGATGCCGGATAACTCCGACATCGGCGGTGTTTGAAAAAGCTTTTAGTAGCCTCTCTCTAAAACAAGCCTATCAAATACCAGTAGGGGACGATCAGCACCATGATGCCGACGTAGAACAGGATCGAGCGCAAGATACTCGTTTTGATAAAGTCCTTCATGGAGATCATACCGAAGCTGAAGACTATCAGGTAGGGTACATATTCATATGGGAACAGGATCGCCTCATTGCTGAAGTTCAAGGCATAGATCAAAGGAATGGAAGATATGCCGAGCTGGGCGGACAGGAGACAGATGGGTTGCGTCAACAGCGAGATGATCGCCATCGGCGTCATGAAGAAGTTCAGGACAAACACGGTGAAGAACAGGATAGTGATGATCAAGAAGGGGTTGCTGTTGCCTTGGAGGAAGCCCTGCAGAGCTGTGACCATGACGTCGCCCACGCCCATGCTGGCCGCGACCACGCCAATGGACATGCAGGCGGCGACAAAGAAGATGATCGGGAAGTTGACTTTCTTAACGGTGTTGGCGTCAGCCCCGTCCAGGCCGGGGATATACACGAGCCAGGGGATCAGCGCAAAACCGAGGTTCACATCCTGCTTGTGGATGCCGACAGTAAAGATGTACACTAAAACCAGGACTGTCATGGCGGCGTTCGTCTTTTCCCGGCGGGTCATCTTGCCCATCTCCGCCAGCTTCTCTTTAAAATAGCCGGCCTCACCCAACTCGCTTTCCGGCTTGTACCAGCGGGCAATGATCAGGATCGTGACGATGGAGACAATAAGCAGGGGCCAGTTGTAGAACATCACGTCTAATGGCGTATAATCAGCAGGCGAAAGGGTCCCTTCACCGAGCTTCAAGATAACGCCCCAGCCTGAAGCCTGGTATGTGAAGGCATGGGCTTGACAACCGCCGATCATGACAGCCATCGCTAGGCCGGCGCCCAGTTTTTTCTCCATGCCATCCAAAGACAGACACAGGCCTGCCACCAGGGGCGCCATGACCAGGTAACCGCGGCCGGATGTGAGTATATTGAGAATGATGGAAACAAGCGTGATGCTCAGCAGCAAAGCTGTATAGTTGGACTTGGTCTTGCACATAAGATAGTAGGCGATGCGCCGTAAGAACCCGCTGTCTTCCAGGCTGGCCGCCATGAAAAGGGCGCTGATAATCATCAGGAACGTCGTGCCCACCCAAGGCGACATGACAGTCGCGGCAGGCGACACCCCCAGGGCTATCCACGCAGCCGGCATGGCAATGGAGATGGACAGGAGCGGCACCAGCTCAAAAGCTGCCAAGGCCAGACCGAAAACCGTGATCGTTAGGAACTGTTTGAAAGCAAGCGTGTAGATGCCTTGCTCGGGGACGATGAAAAAGACCGCGGCCAACGCAGCCGAAATGAGCCATTTGATAGCCAGAGATCGATTCATAGTTGTTGACATAGCATAGCGGGCCTCCTCGTATTTTATTTTTACAGCTCCGAGTTTTCCAGAATCTGGTACACGGGGGCGCCTTCACACTGAGCCGGCATTCGGAGACCGGCCAGAACCGCTGTCGTCGGGGTCACATCCACATGGCGTATGACGCGGTCTGTGAGCAGTCCCTGCTTGATGCCTTTGCCGGCTGCAAAAAATATGGAGCGGCAGGAGGTGTGGCAGGTGCCGTCGATGGTCGACAGGCAGTCCGCGTGGTCACGGTTGTAGCCTTCAGCGACGAAATAGATGATGTCGCCGCTTTCCGGCCCGCCCATGCCCAGAAGAACAGCGTCCCGGTTGCGCAGCGCCAGATGACAGAGACGATGACCGGTCTCAGGATCCTTCATGGAGTATAAATCGGTGATAATGCGCTCCTCCAGCTCGAACTTGTCCTGGGGATCCACGATGCCGTGCGGGTCGCGCCCCTTGAGGTTGATATAGATATCCGTGGAGCGGTTGCACACAGCCTGGGTCTTGCTCCAGTCGACGGCGTGCAGAGGCTCGCCGTTTTCGTCCTTCAGCAAAGTGGTGTAGCCCCAGGTCACCATGTCGATAGCGTTGACCGCCGTCAAACCGCCGCCGAGCGTACTCACGTCATGCTCCGGGCAGACCTGCCCATGGTCGGAGACGATGACGATCGTCCAGCCCTCATCCAAGAGCGGCAGGAACTTCCCGACATAGCGGTCAGCCTGGAAGTAAACCTCATCGAATAGGCGCTGCAGCTTTTCCGGCGACATGTCCTTGCCGCCTTTTTTCATGAAGGCGACCATCAAGTGCCCCTGGTGGTCGACAGCATGAAAATGCGAGAATACGACATCATAGTTGTTTTTCTTGATCAGGTGTTTGATGGACGCGGCATTCCACTCCAGGCTGGACTCCCAGCTCGCCCGGGAGCAATCGGCGATGAACCGTTCGTCAAACCCGCCGGCGACACTGGCCGGCTGCGGGTAACCGACATTGCCGGTGACTTCCTGGTACAGGCTCTTCGGATGCCAGAGCGCGTCGTTCGAAAAGTCCATGGCAGCTGAGATCCAGAGCCGGAGGGTGGAGGCGTCTTCCGTCAGATCCAATACCCGCATATTGCGGTTGACCATGATCCGTTCCTCGCCCTTCATAGCCTCATCGATGATATCCTTCGTGTAGACGTTCTTTGCCAGTGTCGCAATCGGTTTTTCCTCTTTTTTGTTTTTGAAAATGAGGACTGTGTCATAGACGCCCTGGGCATTTTTCAGGATCTGGCAAGGCCGCCGGATCAAGCCGTTGGAGTACATGAGGGTGAACTCTTTCGCTCCGTCCGGGGGCGCCGCCGCCCAGCCTTTAGCCGGCGCTATGGGCGAGTAGATCGCATCCATTGGCAGCTCAGTGAAATTGAGCCTGATCTCCTCCGGTTTGATATAGATGGTCTTGATGATCTCCGAATGCACGCGATCATAGAGGGACTCCACATCCTCTTCCAGTTCCATGCCTGTCTGGAAACAGGGGAGCTGGCTGTTGGTCGCGCCTTTGCGCCGATAAATGACTTCCGGTGTCTTGTCGCTGGCGATGACCAGCTTCTCGCCCTCGACTTCGGCGATGCCAACATTGGGGCCGGAAGGTTGGGTGCCGTCAACCACATGGAGGTTTGGGCTTTCTGAGGTTGGCGGCCAGGAACTGCCCGGCCAATGCCAGACGAGGGTCTTTTTACCGGCCTCGGCGCTGACATTCCAAAGCGGTTCCGCCCGGCAGCGACCGGAGTCGAAGTTGTAAACCGCCTCGTCAAGCTCACCTTTCGCATAGTAGGCCGTGATCCCGTGGGTGGAGGGGTTCGCCCCCGTCGCCAGCGTCGTCCACATGGGCGGCGTCACCGTCGGTTGCCCGCCGATGAGCTCGAAGTCTTTCTGGGCCGCGCCGCGCTCCAGGAATTTCTTCAGGTTCGGCAGCTTGCCCTCAGCCATGAGTTTTGCCGTCAGTCGAGGATCCATGGCATCGATACCCAGCACCAACACTTTGTCTGCTAATGGTTTCATTGATATTACCTCCTCTTGTTACATCTACTTCGCCGGTAAGAAGGTATGAAAAACACGACCGGCAAAAATTCGGATTTTGCCGCTGCTGCGTCTCCTGATCCCGGCGAAGTATTTCCTTAGGCTATAATATCATTATATTTTCGAATATTCAAATATATTTTCGAATATTCAGATAACGGATTTTTATTGACAATATGTATGCCGATAAATAAATTTTATTTGCCACCGTGACGGCGGGGGAAGTCCGGAAGACGGGGGGCTTTTGGTTCTCACCCCGGCCGCCTCCCTCAGGTTTTTCGCCGTCGCGGTCAGGAGGCGCCCCCCGTATTCCTCCCGGCTTAGTTCCTCGTCCTGGCGCTGGATCCGCAATTGCTTAATACTCAGAGTCGATGCCGCTGCCTGTGTGAAAGTGTTTGTCTCTTACCAGCGAACAGGCAATTATTCCCAATTACTTGCTTTGACTTTCCTTTGTCGCTGCTGTAAAATATAAGGTACACAAAGGGGGCGATTTGTCTTGGCTGCATCTATCAAAGTAGACGTGTCTCCGTTGGTGCTTGACTGGGTAATTGAACAAACATCTTATGCACCGCTAAAATCTGACGTTACAAATAGTCTGCTTAATTGGAAATCCGGCGAAAAAACGCCTACTTTCGCTCAAATCGAATTAGTTAGTAAGGCTACTCATATTCCTTTGGGTTATTTCTTTTTACCACAGCCTCCTGTGGAAAATTTTCCGATATTACAATATCGCACGATTGACAGCATTCATTCGGGCAACCCAAGCCGCGATTTAATAGACACTATTAACTATACGGAAAGTGTTCAGGAATGGATGCATAATTATATGGTTGACAATGACTGTGACAAGTTGGATTTTGTCGGTTCTGTCGGTGAAAATGACACCCAAGTCATTGATATTGCTGATAAGATCCGCAAAGCCATGTCCATACAAAACGACTGGTATAGACATATTGAGGCAAACACAGATGTCTTTAAGTTTTTCAGAGAAAAGCTAGAAAACATAGGTGTCCTAGTGATGATGAATGGAATAGTTGCCAATAACACTCATCGGAAATTAAATATAGATGAATTCCGTGCCTTTGCAATGGCAGATGATTATGCGCCGCTGATATTTATTAACTCCAATGATTCTAAAGGAGCCAAACTATTTTCTTTGCTTCATGAATGCGTCCATATATGGTTAGGGAAAAACAGCCTTTTCAACAATAGATATGCCACAAGCAGTGTAAATTCTCTTGAAATTTTATGCAACGCAACTGCCGCAGAAGTATTGGCGCCAAACAATTTATTTGTCCATGAGTGGCAAAAAGAAAAACGCTTTAATAACCATGACAAGATAAAACGATTATCTCATTTGTTCCATTGCGGTGCAATTGTCATTGCGCGGAGAGCGCTGGACAATAATTACATCAGTCGAAACGATTACCAGGCAGTGGTTGGAGCAGTCATAAAGCAATTTAATGAATCCAGAAAAAAACCCTCGAGCGGTGGAGATTATTATCTTAATACCGCCGCTCGAGTTGGTAAGCGTTTTGTCGTCGCTTTGGATTGCAGTGTTAAGGAGGGCAAAACCCAATTTACAGACGCGTACCGTCTGACCCATACCAACAGAAACACCTTTGCGGAGCTTGTAGAAAGGTGCGGGAGGCGTAGCTGATGTCTAAATATTATTTATTTGACACAAATACTTTTATTACTCCATTTAACTCATACTACTCTTTCGATTTGGCCCCTAATTTTTGGGCAGGCATTAAAGATAAAATTGAGGACGGAACAATACCTGTTTTAGACAAAGTTTATGACGAATTGATCAAAGGTAATGATGACAAGCCAAGAAATGATAAATCAAAAGATGACAAACTAAGGAAATGGCTGTTATCCTTGGATATTCGCAATAAAGTTGTGCATAAAACTCCCTCTATAATCACAAAATACAGCGAAATTTTAGGCTATATTCAAACTTCCGGCTTGTACAAACCCAAGGCACTAACTGAATGGTCTAACATTCAGGTGGCCGATCCGTGGCTAATAGCGGCAGCTTGTGTTAACCAATATGCCATTGTCACATTTGAGACTCCCAACGGCAATCTAAGCCCAACATCACCTTCAGCGCGCCCTAAGATACCGGACATCTCAAAAGTGTTTGGCGTAGAATGCACTGGGCTCTTTGAGGTCATGCGACGATTATCCATTAAGATATAGTTTGCGTATACATATGAAAAAAGAGAGCCGGGATTTCATACAAAAGTCCAAAACTTATGGCCGCAGTAGCTGATCATGGTGCCGGCCAGTATGCCAAAAAGCCCGGCCACGCTCTCCGAGACCCCGATGTAATTAGTCAGGACAAAAATCACGCTTATGTTGAACAGGTACTGGACGACATACACGGAGATGAATTTGGTCATTTCCCGCAGGGAGTATTTGTTTTTCGAGCGGAAGGTGAATTTTTTATTCCAAAAATAACTGTTGATAATGCCGCACACGGTGCCCGCGCCCATGGCGACCGGATACGCCAGCGCCAAAACCTTTAGGCCCAGCAAATACACGCCGTAGCCGACGACTGTATTCGCGACTCCCACTAGGCCGAAGCGGATCATCTCGCTTAACTGCGATTTAGCGTTCATCGTTGCGCGCGTTGTTTCGCGTTTTATACCATTCGATCAGTTCCTTCACGCCCGCGCCAAACTCGATCTCCGGCTGAAACGCCGTATCCCGGACGAGGCCCTCGATATCGGCGCATAAATACATTATCTGATCCGCGGCGTATTCCCGCCGGCCGATCCCCAGCGGCAGGGCCGGATCGACGCAATCCCGCAGTGTTTCCACATAGTAACGCAGCGGTCTGGCCACCCCGCCGCCAATATTGTATATTTCCTGATCTTTTCCCCGGTCGCCCAAGAGGAAAAACGCCCTGGCCGCGTCGCGGCAATGCAAATAATCCCATTTTTGTTCACATTTGGTGAGGATCGGCAGCTCACCCCGCAAAAGTTTTTCCAGGCAATACATGATCATGGTGGAATCCATATCATTGACGCCGTATGTGCTGAACACCCGCGTCCAGACAAACCGCGTCCCCGTTTGCCGTGCCGCTATCCCAGCCAGACGCCCGGCGGCATATTTGGCTGTGCCATAGGCGCTGACCGGGGCCACTTTGGCCAAAGGAGAGACGGCCCCCTGCGCCAACCCGTATTCCGCCTGCGAACCGGCGCCGATAAATTTTTTCGCCCCGCATTTTTCCGCCAGCTTCAGCGCGTCCAGCGTGTAGCCGATATTCCGCGCCTGCGCCTCCGCCAGGTCCCGGCTGGCGTTATCCGTATGGCTCCAGGCAAAATGGTAAAACGCGTCATAATCCCCGGCAGGCAGGCGCAAAGATCCATATTCATCCAGATCGCCCTCGATCACGCGGATAAGCGGCGATCGCGGAATACGCGCCCTCTTGCCTGAGCCCCGCCGAATGAGAGCCTGAATGCTGACGCCCGCCGCCGCGCATTGCTCGATCAGCGCCAGACCCAGCATGCTCGTGGCCCCGGATACGATTATGTTTTTCATACGCGTGTCACCTACTTTATCCTGAATATCTCGCCGAGCCTTTCGTCAAACGTGACTTTATTGGCGGCCATCGCATTATTGGCCACCGATATCCAGGATTTCATCAAAACTATCATGACCATAAGGGCCTTACTGTATTCCAAATTATGGGAATTAAGGCCCAGCGGGTCCTGGTCGTAATAGCTCCTTTGATCCAAAAAAGTCAGCCAATAGCAATAGTCATAATCAGCTACGCCCCAAAAAGCGTCTTCCCAGTCGATAAACACGAATTCCCCCCGGCGCGTCATGATGTTTTTATTGCTGAGATCGCCGTGACATAACACAGGCGGCTCCTGCGCCGCTCCCTCCAGCGCCCGCAGGTATTCGCCGCAAGTATTCGCCGCGTCCCGGCTGATCAGCCTCCGGTCGCTTAGTTTTTCCGCGCAGAGTGAGGTCTGACGCAAAATATCAGCGAAATTATAACCGCTTTTGATCTCCTTGTTGTGGGTCTTCTCCCGGATCCGCGCCAGCAGGCCGCGCACCGTGGCCGGCGCGGGTTTTTCGCTGAGCGGCGCCAGCGTCTCCATCATGATATAGACGTTTTTGCTCCCGTCCGCCGGCAAATCGGCGTTAGCGGGGTTTTCGCCGCCGCCGACCAGAGCAATCTCCAAAAGGTCGCCGTACAGCAAACTCAGGATCTCATACTCTTTTATAAGATTATCATAGTAGGCGCGGCCCGGCAAATGAGTTTTGACGATATATTCTTTGCCGTCCAGCGTCAGCGCGTAAAGCACGCCCAGCGTACTGGCGAACCGGGCCGGTTCTATTTTGATCGCGCCGCGGCCCTGGGCGGTCAGGAGGTCTCTTAATCTCGAGAGCGCCAGAGCGGGCGGAGCGGGACTGGTCGCCGCCGCTGCCGCCAGCGCCGCGTCGCCAGCGTAATGATAGTATTTACTCAGCATAATACCTGGTCAGGTAATCTATTTTATCATATTGAAAATGGCGCGCCAAGGCTGCCGTGGCGGCGCTGATCTGGAATTTCTCCTCCGCCGACAATTCCTCGATGATATCGCGGTTATATTCTTTCGTACTCCTCAGCACGGTGCCCCAGGGCGCGATCGAATCGGTGATCTCCTTCCCGTTCCAGCTCGGGTACAGCAGCGCCTCATGAAAAGGGATGCCGATGAAAGCGCTGATTTTTCCCATAAATTTCCTCTTATCCGCGACCAGATCCTCATACCGCACGGCTATAACATTGCCGGGATACATTTTGCTGAACATCTCCACGGTCGAATGATAAATATTCCAGGTAATCAAATATCTGGTCAGCGGCTGGGGAAAAGGCCGCCTCTTGGTGTCCCGGTAAGCGGAAAACGGATTCCGCACCACATGAATGATCTTAATCGCCGGAAAATCCCGGATCATCCGGTCCGCGTCGACAGCGACGGCGGGCGAATAGCCGACATAGCGCATATCGTCCCGCGGCGGCGCGTAATAGTTCTCCCAGGCGGCGAAGGTAGCCCGAAAGAACGCTTCGATGATTTTCCCCCGCCGGAAAGGCCCGCCGCCTAAATACTGGCAAAACAGGGCGACGCGTTTCGCCTCGTCTAAAACAAGGTCCACATCGCGGAATTTGGAGCCGTTTCGCTTGCGCAAAAAGGTCTTCAGTTCCTCGTCGATGATCTGCTCATAAACAGCCGTGGCGCTCTCCTCCTCGAAAAATTCGGGATAGCGGTACTGCACCCGCTCGACGGAGGAGAGAAAATCCGTGAAATTTCTGCTGCCCAGCTGCGATTCAAACGGGTAGACCAAGAGATCCGGATGCCCGTCCAAATGCCTGTGCGTGACATTCCCCCCATGTTCAAACCCGGCCGAGATCATGACTAAATTAAAACCGCTCATTAAATTCCTTCCCCTTCTCTTTCTCTTTCTCTTTCATATGCTTCTAAAATCGCTTTCGCCACGGACTCGCCGTCTAATCCGTAAGCCCGCCTCAAATAGGCCTGCGAGCCGACGATAGCGGAAAACGTGTCGCCCAGCCCGATCCGCGTCAGCGCGGCCCGCGCCCGAAAACCCGATATGACTTCCGCTACGGCGCCGCCAAACCCGCCATGCGCGGTATGTTCCTCCAAGGTCACGATGAGGGGCATGGCCGCCGCCAACCGCCGCAGCAATTCCTCGTCCAGCGGTTTGACAAAAGGAAACGAGTAGACGGCGCAGGATATGCCGCGCTCCGCCAGGATCGCCGCCGCCTTGAGCGCCTCTCCCGCGATGGAGCCGGTCGCTAATATGGCCGCGTCCGTCCCGCTTTTCAATTCGAGCGCCTTCCCCCGCCGGAGCGAAAACGATCTGTCCTGATGGATCGCCGGTTCCCCCCCTCGCCCCAGCCGGATATAAAAAGGCCCTGCCGCCGCCACCGCGTATTCAGCGGCTTTTTCCGCCTCCAGCGGGTCACAGGGGCTCAGCACTGTGATCTTGGGAAGCGCCCGCATGAAAGCGATATCTTCCGTCGCGTGATGGGTCATCCCCAGCGCCCCGTAGGAAAAACCCGCGCCCACGGCGACGATCTTCACATTCGCCTCGTGATAAGCGACGTCGTTTCTTATTTGCTCCAGACAGCGGGCCGTGGGAAAGTTCGCGATAGAATATGTGAAAACAGTCTTGCCCTCCAGCGCCATTCCGGCAGCGACAGCCGTCATGTTTTGCTCGCAAATGCCGGCGTTGATAAACCGGGCGGGAAATTTCGCGCTGAAATCGGTCAGTACGCCAAAACCCAGATCCCCCGTGATCAGAAATATGTTTTCATCCCGCGCCGCCTGTATTTCCAGCGCCTTGACAAACGCGTTCCTCATGGTCTCACCAGCTCCAATTCCTGGATCGCCTGCTCGTAAAATTCTCCCTGCGGATCCCTGTAATGCCACAAAATGTTATTTTCCATAAAAGAGACCCCTTTGCCTTTGACCGTGTGCGCCACCACGCATACGGGTTTTTCCGCGTCGGTCGTCCGGCAGGCTTCCCTTAAAGCCTCGTGGTCATGCCCGTCAACTTCCAGGCACCGCCAGCCGAAGGCCCGCCATTTCCCCGCCAGATCGAGCAGCTCCAGGGTCTTCTCGCAGTAGTCCAGGCTCTGCATCTTATTGTGGTCGATGACCGCCGTCAAATTGCGCAAACGGTAGTGATTGGCGAACAAAGCGGCTTCCCAGACGGAGCCCTCGTCACATTCCCCGTCGCCCAGCACGGCGTAAAACTGGCACTGTTTTCCATCTCTTAATGCCGCCAGCGCCATCCCGGCGGCCACGCCCAGCCCGTGCCCCAGCGACCCGGTCGAGAGTTCCACGCCTGGAACCCCTTTATGCGAGACATGGCCCGACAAAAAACTTCCGTCCTGACAATGCGTCCGCAGGAGCTCAGTGGCAAAATAGCCTTCTTCCGCCAAAGCCGCGTACACCGCCGCCCCGGCGTGCCCCTTGCTGAGGATGAACCGGTCCCGGAGGTCGCTCGCCGGATCCCGCGGAAAAATTTTCATGACGTCGTTATACAGCACCGCGACAATGTCGGCGACCGAGAGGACCGACGCGATGTGCGAGCCTTTGGCCAGCGACGTCATCTCTATGCCGTGCCGGCGGATCTTCCAGGCTAGTTCTTTACTGGTCATAACACACTCCTATAGGCCGCGATCTGTTCGTCCATGCAGGCGCCGAGGTCTCCGCCGTCGTGCCACGCCTGATACCATTCCGCCGTTTTGGCCACGGCCGTTTCGATATCCCAGCGCGGCCGCCAGCCCATGACCGCTTTCAGCTTGGAGCAGTCCAGTTTGAGAAAACCGGCCTCATGCCCTTCCGCCGCGGCTGGATCTTGCCGCTCCCAGCGCGCCCCCGCCCAAAAGCGGCAGAACAGATCGGCCAGATCCCCCGTCTTATAGCAGTCCGCTTCATCCGGCCCGACGTTGTAACAACCGGCGTAAACCGGGTCTTCATATTGTCTGGCGGCGATCAGCAGATAGGCAAACAGCGGTTCCAGCACATGCTGATAAGGACGGGTGGAGCCCGGATAGCGCAGCAGGATCGGCTCGCCTTTTATCGCCGCCCGCACACAGTCGGGAATGATGCGCTCGGCCGCGAAATCACCGCCGCCGATGACGTTGCCCGCCCTGGCGGCGGACACGGCGACGCCCCGCTCGGTGAGAAAAGAGCGGGCGTAGGTCTGGGTCGCCAGCTCCGAACAGGATTTGCTGTTCGAGTACGGATCATAGCCGTTCAAGGTTTCATCTTCCCGGTAGCCCCAACACCACTCCTTGTTTTCATAAACTTTATCCGTCGTCACGTTAAGCACGGAACGCGCGGTTTTCGCCCGGCGGCAGCATTCCAGCAGATTGACGGTCCCCATGACGTTGGTTTCGTATGTTTCGCGCGGGGACAAATAGGACTGGCGGACCAAGGGCTGCGCGGCCAGATGGAAAACGATCTCCGGCTCAAATTCGGCAAATTCCCGCTGCAAAAGCGCAAAATCGCGGATATCCCCGACGACGGAAATAAGATCCTCCGCGGGAGGAACGAGGCGAAAGAGTGACAGCTCGCCGGCGGGAGGGGCCAAAGCGTAACCTTTCAGCACCGCCCCCGCTCCGCGCAGGATCCGGGTGAGCCACGTCCCCTTGAAGCCCGTGTGCCCGGTGATAAACACCCGCCGGCCTTTATAGAAAGAGAGGACCTCGTCCGTCACTGCCATGTTTTCCATGGCGCCTGCCCGCTGCTCCAGCGTTTTTCCAGATCGAGCATATCTCGCTGCGTATCCATGCATTTCCAAAAACCCTCATGCCGGTAGGCCATGAGCTGCCCTTCCGCCGCCAGACTCTCCAGCGGCGCCCCCTCAAAAACCGAGTCGTCCCCGGCGATATAGTCAAATACCCGCGGTTCCAGCACCATAAAACCCCCGTTGATCACATTTTTGTCGTCGACCGCCTTTTCCCGGAACTCGGTTATGGTATTATCGCCCCCCAGCCCGAGGATGCCAAACCGCTGCCCGATATCCACCGCGGTTATCGTCGCCAGTTTGCCGTGGCCCCGGTGAAAAGCGAGCAGTTCCCCGATATTCACGTCGGAGACGCCGTCCCCGTATGTGAGCATAAAAGTCTCGTCCCCCACATAAGGCCGGATCCGCTTGACCCGCCCGCCGGTCATGGTCTCCAGCCCCGTATCCACCACCGTCACCCGCCACGGCTCCGAAAAATTGGAAAGAATTACCATTTTGCCGTCGTTCCGAAAATCAAATTCCACATCCGAGCGATGCAGATAATAGTTGAAGAAAAATTCCTTGACCACATGCTGTTTGTAGCCGCAGCAAATGATAAATTCGTTAAAACCATAAACAGAATAGCCCTTCATGATATGCCAGATGATCGGCATATTGCCGATCGGGATCATCGGCTTGGGTTTTGTGCTGCTCTCCTCGGATATTCTGGTGCCGAACCCGCCGGCCAGAATTACGACTTTCATGCTGACCACGCCCTCCTTCCCGTCACTGTTGGCAAGACCGTCCCCTTCCCGTCATTCTGGGCTTGTCCCAGAATCCATGTTCCATTGTCTCCCGCTTATTCCGGGCGGACGGGAGCATGGATTCCGGCATAAAGCCGGAATGACGGCGGCAGACCATTTCGCTAAAAATTGATCCGTTTTTCCTCTATTACCAGAGGTTTTTTCATCACTCTTGTGTTGATCGTCAAAATATACTCTCCCAACAATCCGATAAAAAACATCTGCAGCGAACCTAAAATAAAAACCCCCAGCAGGATCGGCAGCATCCCGGCTGGGAATTCATTCCACATGAGCAGTTTCAGCACCAGATAAACAGCGGCCACCAGTAGGCTGATCACCGACAAGGCGAATCCGATAAAAGTCGCTAGGCGCATACCGATTTTCGTATATGAAGTAAAACTCAGCATAGCCGCGTCATACAAGGTATAAAAATTATTGCTCGTTTTGCCGGCGCGCCGCTTGGCCTGCTGATAGGGGATATCCTTCCTCTCCGGCCCCAGCTCGGCGACTATGCCGCGTAAAAACGGCGACGAATCGTCGATCTGCCGCAATACGTCGATAAAACTTTTGTCGTACAGGCCAAACCCGGTAAAATGCTCTATCTGGTCCACATGCGACATCTTCCGGATCATCTTATAATAGACGGAGCGCAGTAAATACATGATCCTGTTTTCCTTGCTCGACGTCTTGATGCCGCAGACTATTTTATAGCCGGCCTCCCATTCATGGATGAAAACGGGAATCAGCGACACCGGATCCTGAAAATCAGCGCTGATCAGGATGGTGCAGTCGCCCTGGGTCTGGCACATCCCATAGTACGGGGAGTTGAACTGACCGAAATTCCGCGCGTTGAAAATAGCCTTTATGTTAGCATGCCGCTGGCAAAGTTGTGTTATTTTTTCCCTGGTGTTATCCCGCGAGCAATTATCGATAAACACGATCTCAAAATCATACTTATGGAGTGATACATCAGTTTGAAAAAGCTCAATGATCGCCGCCGCCATCAAGTCCACATTTTCTTCTTCATTCCAGGTAGGGATCAGAACGGATACCAGCAACTCGCTTCCCCCTTGATAAAACTCTTTTCCGCCTGATTATATCACATTTCCGCTGGGAATACTACTTTCTTGGATCCCGGGAGGGGTCCTGCGCCCTGACATACTTTTGATTCCGGCTGTTCGGCTTGTCCGGGACGGTCATTTTCAGCTTGCCGGATTCCAGCAGGGGCTTCAGGATCTTCGTGCGGAAATACCCCCTGTTCGTGAAGCCAAGATGTTCTTGTATCTCATCACGGGAACGGGGTTCGGCGCAAAAATCAAGCAATTCTTTATTTCTTGCAACTTGGTTGTTATCTTGGATGGTACCATCCAAGTCACCATCCAAGTCAACGTCCAAGTCGCCCAAGTTACCATGCAAGTCGCCATCCAAGTCAGCGTCTAAACCAGCGCCCCAGCCGCTATTTTCGCCTCCCTCAGCCACTTGCACGGTACCATGCAAGTCGCCCAGCTCACCATCCAAGTAGCCATCCAAATCAACGACCAAGTCGCCATCTTCGCCCCGCTCAAAATCGGAAGCGTAGGGGAAAGTGACCACGATGAAGCTCGGCGTTATCTCAAACACGGAGCGGTCGTAGGCTTCCAAGATGCGGCGCGTCCCCGAACCCAATTCCTCCACAAGCTCAACGTCTTTGAAAACACGCATGAGTTCACGGTTTCGGAGCATGGAGCGCCCTTTGAAGAAATCCTCCTGCGACAGACCCTCCACGAGTCCGCCCGTAGAGGTTATCGTCACCCGGTCGGAATAAAACTCCACCACAGGCCAGCCCCGATTGTAGTCATTATGCACGACAGAATTTATAAAGGCCTCTCTCAGGGCGACCGGGTTGATGAGCTTGCGCTCCAAGCGGTTGCGGGGCGTTATCTTGGCAAAGGTCTTGTTCTCGACGGCAAACTTATCCAAGACCCGGTATATCGCCGTTATCAAGCAGCGGTAGCCGTATTCCTCGTTCTCTATGAGGTCGATCTTGTCCGTTCCGCCGTACTTGGCGACTTTGACGGACGCGCCGTTGTTGTCCGCCAGCAGGTAGGCGAGCATATTGTAAACGCCGTCGCCCGTGCGCAAGTCCAGATTATCCTCGAACTGGTCGTTCAGCTTCAGACCATGTTCGCTGTAGTAGATGTGAAGTTGCTCAAATGTCATCTTCTGCCGGGATACACGCTTATATTCAAGTCGGTTAGATTCCGCTTCTACCATGCTTCCCGCCTCCCACCGCTCCCGCCGCATCACTTTATATCTACAAATAAACGGTTGATATTGCGAATTTCAATAGGAGCCAAATTTTGATAATTTTGAAGAATGGCATCATACAAGCTGCCGCTATATTTGGGAGCTTCAATGGTTATCGCCGAGAAATATTTAATCTTTTCAGTTTCATATCCATTACGCCCAATAGCGTGCAGGGTTAATGCGGGATTCAATATAGAGGAACCCCTCATTGTTACGAATTTTCGGATCACAGCATCCCATTTCAAATCCAACGCCCTTAAATCAGTTTCGTCCCAATATTTTTTCGCAGGGTGACTCACAGGAAATTCTGACTGGGTATAGCCGTTATCCAATAAGCCCTTCACCTGTATATTATGATCAGGCTTGAGCAAGTTAAGCTTTTTATTTGAAAAACCTTCCTTAGTAAAATTATAAGTCATGCTATGAGGAACAAAGACATCCTCAATACAATTACATGAATAAGCGTCAGGATCGTTTACGTTTGGATTGACTATAGTCGAGACAGTCCATGTTATGACGACATTTCCTTTAACATCATTAATCTTGGGAGCAAAAACAGGCAATCTAACTGTTTGCGAAGAATCAAGCACGCCGGAATATAGGATTATGACCTTGTTATCTTCACAATTAATAATATCGTCGACATCATCAAGACAAAATCCAAATCCCTGTTCAACCTGTGTTAATGTATCACACTTTTGCGCGGTGTGAATTAATAAGGTGCGACCAATATGAGGAATAATCCTGTCGCTCCTGGCCATTAGTTTGCCAATTTTATGCGCTGCAAACGGTGATGCGAAGCTTGTCCCTGCAGCGGCTGATAAAGTACCGGGTTTGGCTCCGACTAATATAAAAGGCCTGTCGATACTTCCGCCAAAGTCAAGTATATCGGGCTTGATTTTTGCGCCTTCTCTGCCTTCGCCGACACAACTGTATGACGCTCGTGTTTTTGAGCCGTCGGCGGCGTAGGCATAAGCTCCGATACTCAACCCATTAATCATATCAGACGGCGATTGAATTCGGTTATGCGGATAATCACATTCACCGTCATTTCCAACTGCTACACAGATCAAAGGGTTTATATCACCATCGGCGACTTTATAGGTCAACAAGTCGAGGACATAGGTAAATCGGCTTATGCTATCGTCTACAATCGCTCCCGCAGGGCCGAATGACAGGTTAAATAATTTTATGTCAGGGCGTTTTTTGATAACATCCTCTATAGCGTCAATAGCCTCGTAAAGCTCAAAATCAAAAGTATCCTTTACGGGCAATACACGATAGATTTCAACGGATACGGGCGGTATTTCCAACTTATCTGTCGAATTGCGTCCGGCAAGATTTCCGTATAAAACCGTTCCGCAAACACCGGTTCCATGTTCTGCATAATCGTCATCCCTCGGCGCGGAGACACAGTTGACGGCAGTCACATATTTGGACAGCAAAGGCACGTTTTCAGCAATGCCGCCATCAAATACACCGACAGTGATTTTCGACTTCTTCTTTGCATCCGGCGCTTGAGGCGCGCTATTTGACGGCAATGTTCTTATGGGAGCAATACTGACTTGCCCCATTGGATGAATAGCTCTCAAAGGGTTTAACGCCGATATTTTTGCCACTTCATCCTTGGAGCAGATCGCAGAAATAAAGGTGGGACCGTCATCGTAACTCCGGATAATCATGCGGTTTTCCGGAAATTTGCTCGTGCTGCGAAAAAGCGAAATCATTTCATCTGTTTCGCCAGCCATAGGATGCAATACCACTTCAACAGTTCCTGAATCCCAATCGTCAGGAAATCCCATAATCTTCTCGTCACGAGAAAGAAAATCCATAGAGCGAATAGAGCCTATCTGTTTTCTCCATGATTCAACATTATCTCGGGAACCTTTTTCTAAAACGGTTTTTAAATTGCGTAATCCTCGATCCGTCGCCTTAATAAAATATAGCTTTGCGTCTGTATCTTCTTCAGATTCGGCCATGGCGTCAATTCTATATTTCCTGCCGCCTATTATTTCTAAGTTCCCATCGCCAGAGACAATCGAAGCGGGAACATAAGATTTCGCCTCAAATTTCGGCTCCATACGGACACATATCACTTTTTCATCCATGAATATTTCTTCTTGTTTCTGTACCTGCTCAAAAATCTGGTCAATGCAGCGAATCATTTTTTGCTTGGCAATTGGATATTCATTAGGAATTTTCTTTGCCATAGGACCGGTTCTTCTGCTGATCGGCTCGACATATAACTCGCCGTTAGCGATTATGGGATGCTTTTCATGCGGCATGCTCATCGTTCCCCTTCCCTCTTTCTATTTACGCTGAGATATCTTGAGACAGTAGTCGATGGTATTTGGGTTATCACTGAGATATCTCTTAAACTCAAGCCGGAAAACTCTTTTTTTAGTAATTTACAGATACTCATCTTGTCTTCTTTTGCCGTCAAAGGCTTAATTTTGTATAATTCCGATAGCGCAATTATTTTAAGCGGTTCGGTTGGATTCAAAAATGCTCTCCGTTTCATGTGTTCGCTTAACTTACATATATCAGCTGCGTTTATATCTTTCGTGTGTTTGGCTAAATAATCCAAATAATCTTTTTTCAATCCATCTCTGAATTTCCCGAGATGTCTTGTCAGTAAAGACCGGCGTTCACGCTCATCGGGCATGGGAATAGTTAAGGTTCGGTCAAATCGTCTCCATATAGCTTTATCAAGAAGTTCAGGATGGTTAGTAGCGCCGATGATTACGCAGGAAGAAGGACAATTCTCCAATTCTTTTAACAGCACATTTACTAAGCGCTTCAATTCACCTAAATCACCGGCGTCATCTCTCCGCTTTGCGATGGCGTCCAGTTCATCCAGAAACAAGACGGTTCTCTGTGATCTTGCATAATCAAAAATATTGCGGATATTCTGCCCAGTCCTGCCAAGATAACTTGAAATCGACGATGCCAGATCAAGCGTTATTATCGGCGTGTTTAATCGATATGCAAGCCAATAGGCAATATAAGTCTTACCAACTCCAGGAGGGCCATCAAATAATATGCTGTTAGGCGGAACGATATCTTCCCTTAAAAAATCCTCAAGAATTTGCCTTTCCTTGATAAAGTCCTCAAGCTGCTGCCTGATAAAATCCGCTAATATTGGATCGGGCGCCTCAATGGGTTCTTCGATTTTTACAAGGGAATATCTCGTTTCCTTATCAACAGGCAATGGCTGCATATCAATTGAACGGGTCACAGAGCTGTCAAGCCTTGAATAAGCTAAGGCTTTGGCTATTTCTTCGGCGGCAGCAGGGTGGTCTTTCTTTATTTTCCTTGCAATCATGAGTGCTGTCGCTTCAATATCTCTTTTATCTTCTTTCAAGCTTGAACGGACTAGCTTGGGTATCAAATCAAATGCGTTCATCTGTTCCATTCCTTTGGTTTTAATCAATTTGGCACAGTCTTATAATAGCCTTGATTAGCGGCGTTGTCAATAGCAACTATAGCAAACATTAAACTCTCGAACAATGGAACACGCTTCTATGTAGAACCTACGGCGCAAGCCCTCCGCTTTCTCACAAATGAAAAATCCTCTGTAAAAAACGTCTCCCCTGGGACACGTCACGCACTGTTGGCAAGACCGCCTAATAAGCGCCTGTGGCGCAAGGCGCTCTAGGCCACAGTACGGACTCGACTACGCCGCTAAAGCGGCAGTCTCGTACCTGCATTCCGGCTTCATGCCGGAATCCATTTCATGGAGCGATTTACTCAGTTCCTCCACTGAAAACCCGCTAGCCTGAGCTAACTTGACCAATTTTGCAATTGCCAATTCAGAGCGCGCGGAAGGTATGCCGGCATTGCGGCCTGCCCAGGCTGGGCGTGATCTTGATCCCAAACTCTGTGGCAATCCTATCGCCCGCGCTCATGAAATACTCTGTCTTTTCTTCGCTTGTCATGTCCTTGATCTCTTCATATATCTCCAAGCGGATCTGGTTGATCCAGTCCTCATTATAGCCCTGTTTCATCATCAATCACCTCCATGGGAGTATAAATATCAATGCCGTTCACACCTTTTAAGGCATTCACCGCTTTGGTCATGATTTTTGTCTTTCGCTTTACGATATGCTGGAAATTCATGCTGATGATCATATCCAGATTGTTAACCGCAGCAATGGCAATGTG
>JAISAH010000089.1 GCA_031266805.1 Gracilibacteraceae bacterium | reverse complement strand
TCGCTGCTTGCCCTATCTCGCTCTCACTCAATGGTATAGTTCTCACCCCTTTGTGAGTACTATTTTACCATACAAGTTAATCTTTGTATATTCATACTACGAAAAATAATTGCACCCGTTGTCCAACGGCAACTCCAGGACTTCGCATTGGTTATTGGTGAAATGATTGGTAGAATGATTGGTAGAATGATCGGTTTATCCAAACGCTTCTACCAGTCAAAAAAATTCCCGGCTTTTTCACGGCTGCTTCACACATCATTCACAGGCATGATGTATACTGAAGTGGAAATGTCCGGGGATTTTTCTTTTTCCTGCCGTATGCCGGTCGGAAGAAATCGCAATTATGAGGAGGTATTGTTATGGGTAAACCGGGGCGTCCGCCTAAATGGCTTCTTATCCCGCTGGCGGCGGTAGTCGCGGCGGCGGCTCTGATCGCGGCGGTCGGCTGGGGCGGCGCGCGCAGCGGCCAGAATGAGGGGACGGCGCTTTTGACCGCGCAGGCGGAGATCGGCGGCATTGTAAACATAGTGAACGGGTCCGGCGCCGTGCAGCCGGTCGAACAGTATGATATCGTTTCCCTCGTGCAGGGGGACATCCTGGAGGACGATCTGGAGGTCGGCCAGACTGTGACGGCAGGCGATTTTCTCTATCGCATCGATTCCGCCGACGCGCTGAACAATATCGAAAAATTGCGCGTAGCCCTGGAACGCCAGCAACTGTCCTATGAGGAGAGCCTGGAAAACGCAGAGCATCTGACGGTGAAAGCGCCGGCGGCCGGGACGGTCACGGCTGTGCATGTCCAGGAAGGCGACCAGCTGGGCGGCAGCGCGGAAGTGGCTACGGTGGTCAGCGCGGAGCAGATGCGGGCGACTCTGCCTTTTAACGCGGAGGACGCCCAGGCCTTGCGGGTGGGGCAGGAAGGCGCCGTTTACCTGGAGGAGACCGGCGAGAGTTTTGCCGCCGCGGTGAGTAAAATAGCCGCCGGCTCTTATGTGACGGCGGACGGCGCTCAGGTCAGCGACGTGGAATTCACCTTCGCCAATCCCGGCGCGCTGCTGCCCGGCGGTACGGCCACGGCGCAGGCGGGCGGGTTTGCCTGTCAGGCCGCCGGCCCCGTGGATTACAGCGCGGAAAAGATCGTGCGCTCACAGGTGTCCGGTGAGGTGATATCCGTGCCGGTCGCGGTGGGTGACCGCGTCGCCGCCGGGGATACGCTGGCGGTTTTGCAGAACAAATCCACGGAGGTCAGCGCCCGTTCCGGCGCCCTCGCCCTCCAGGACGCCCAGCTTTCCCTCGCAAATACGGAAAAACAGATGGATAATTACAACATTACCTCGCCCATCACCGGGGCCGTCGTCGCCAAAAGCTACAAAGCCGGGGACACGCTGGACAGCAACCGCACGGTCCTGGCCGTGGTCGCGGATATGACCAGCCTGATTTTTACGATGAATATCGATGAACTGGATATCCGGCAGATCTCCGTGGGACAGGAGGTGGAGGTGACGGCCGACGCCATAGCGGACAGGACTTTTCAGGGCCGGGTCCGCACCATCGGTCTCATGGGCGCGTCGAGCAGCGGCGTCACGACTTACCCCGTCGAAGTGCTGATAGAGACGTATGAGGGCCTCCTGCCCGGCATGAACGTCAGCGCCGATATCGTGGCCGCCAGAGCGGAAAACGTCCTCATCATTCCGGCCGCCGCCGTGCAGCGCGGTAATCTCGTCCTCGCGCGCGAGGAAAACAGAGGGCGGGATGGGCTCGGGGAAATCGTGGAGCGGGAAGGAGTCCCGGCTGGGTATATCTGGGTGCGCGTGAGCACCGGCTTGACAGACGGGGATTTTGTCGAGATAACCAGCGGTCTGGCCGAGGGGATGGAAATCGCTTATACGCCGGCGGTCGCCGCCTCGGGCGAGCAGAACTTCATGACGTTTAACGCTATGCCGGGAGGCGCTATGCCGACGGGCGGAGGCCAGGGCGGCCAAGGCGGCATGAGACCGGGCGGCGCCGGCGGCGTGGTGGTTCGTCCGTAAGACGGGGACATGGATTCCGGAACAAGTCCGGAATGCAGGTACGAGACTGCCGCTTTAGCGGCATAGTCGAGTCCGTACTGTGGCCTAGAGCGCCTTGCGCCGCAGGCGCTTAGGCGGTCTTGCCAACAGTGACGGGGGAATGTTGCAAAGGAGGCGGAAAGACACAACATGCTGATAGTATTTGACAATGTTTCCAAAATTTACAAAATAGGCGACGGCGAAGTGCGCGCGGCGGACGGCATCTCCTTCAGCGCCGCCCGAGGGGAATTTATCGCCATCATCGGCCAGTCCGGCTCGGGCAAATCCACCTGCATGAATATCATCGGCGCGCTGGATACGCCGACTTCCGGCAAATACTATCTGGACGGGCAGGACGTCAGCGCTCTCAGCGACGACAAACTGGCGGCGATCCGCAACCGGACGATCGGCTTTGTTTTTCAGCAGTACAATCTGATCGCCAAGCTGAACGTGGCGGAAAACGTGGAGCTGCCTCTGCTCTACTCCGGCATGGCCCGCGCGGAGCGGCAGGAGCGGGTGGGGGCCGCGCTGGCCAAAGTCGGCCTGAGCGATCGGGGGCGCCACATGCCGAACCAGCTCTCCGGCGGCCAGCAGCAGCGGGTGTCCATCGCCAGAGCGCTGGTCGTGAATCCGTCCATTATTTTGGCGGACGAGCCGACCGGGGCGCTGGACTCGCAAACGGGCAAAGAAGTCCTCTCCTTGCTCCGCCAGCTCAACAGCGAGGGCAACACGATCATCCTGATCACGCACGACACGGAGATCGCCGCGGCGGCCCAGCGCCATATCCGGCTGCAGGACGGGCGCGTGATCGCGGACGAGCAGAGAGGAGGGACGGCGGCATGAAACTATGGCAGGCTTTCCGTCTGGCCCTGAAAAGCATCCTGGGCAGCAAAATGCGCTCTTTTCTAACGATGCTGGGCGTTATCATCGGCGTGGCGGCCGTCATCGTCCTGGTCAGCCTGGTGAACGGTTTTTCCTCCGATATGTCTTCCTCTTTCGAGTCGATGGGGACCAACCTGATCCAGGTCTCGGTGTTTGGCCGCGGCGGCAACACGGTCGTCAGACCCGCGGCGCTCATGGATTTCGGCGAGGAGCGCCGGGACGTGCTGGCCGGAGTTTCCCCTTCCGTCACGGTGAACGGGGTCACGGCCAAGGTCGGCAACAACAATCTGACGACGACGGTTTACGGCGGCAGCGAGAGTTTTCACCACATCCGCAATTTCGAGGTGGAACGGGGCGGTTTTTTCAACTATATCCAGGTGGAAGCGCGGCGCAAAGTCTGCGTGCTGGGCAGTTACACGGCGGCGACTCTTTTTCCGTTGGAAAACCCGATCGGGCAGGATATCCGCCTGAACGGCAATAAATACAC
This sequence comes from Gracilibacteraceae bacterium, assembly GCA_031266805.1. Taxonomy (GTDB): domain Bacteria; phylum Bacillota; class Desulfitobacteriia; order Desulfitobacteriales; family Syntrophobotulaceae; genus JAIRRL01. The sequence goes on along the minus strand of JAISAH010000089.1, from coordinate 5,408 downwards.
GGTCGTCGGCGTGCTGGCCGCCAAGGACGGCGGCGAGGAAAGCTCGGCGGACGATATGATCGTGGCCCCTTATACGGCTGTGACCCCGCTTTCCCAGCAGGGCGGCGTCAGCAGTTATGTTTTCAGCGCCGCGGACAAGGACAGCGTGGACGCGGCCATGGCGGCGATCGAGGATTTTCTCGCCGGGTATTTTGCGGACAGCGACTCTTACCGCGTTTTCAATCAGGCGAATTTGCTGGAAAACATCAATGAGCTGACGGGCACGCTGACCCTCGTCCTCGTGGGGATCGCCGCCATCTCCCTTTTGGTCGGCGGCATCGGCATCATGAACATCATGCTCGTTTCCGTCACGGAGCGGACCAAAGAAATCGGCGTGCGCAAATCGCTCGGGGCGAAACGGCGCGACATCCGGCTGCAATTTTTGATCGAGGCGGCGACGGTGAGCGCGCTGGGCGGTCTGATCGGCATCGCTGTCGGCGCCGGCGGTTCCGTCCTGATCGGCAATATGATGGAACTCTCGGCTGTCGTCTCCCCGAACGCCGTACTCATCGCTTTCAGCGTTTCGGTGGCCATCGGCGTCGTCTTCGGCTATTTTCCCGCCGCCGCCGCTTCCAAGCTGAATCCGATCGACGCGCTGCGGTACGAATGAACTGAACACAGGTGAACGAACGAATAGAAAGGGCGGAATAAAATGGTAAAATTTGGTTATAGGGCTCTCCTCCCCGGCGTAGCGCTGTTATGCTTCCTTCTGGCGGCGGGGCCGCTTCTCGCGGCGGCGGGGGCTACGCCGGCCACGGCGCGGATCGCCGCCGTGGACGCGGCGGAACTGGCGGCGGTGCTGGACGCGCTGCGTTTTGATCTTTCCACGGAAGGGGCGCTGCCGCTCACGCGCGGCGAATTCGCGCAAATGCTGGTCAAAGCCTCTGTTTACAAGGGGCTGGCCCTGACCGGGGCCCGGATCTCGCCCTACAGCGACGCGCCTTACACGCATCCCGCCGCTCCCTATATCGCGGTCGCGGCCAAACAAGGGTTGCTCAGCGCTTATTCGACGGGCAAATTCCTGCCCGATCAGGCGGTGAAGTATGAGGAAGCTCTGGCGGCGGCCCTCAAGCTGCTCGGCTACACGGCCGAGGATTTCGTCGGCGGTTATCCCTACGGGCAGATAGCGCTGGCCACGGAAAAAAACCTGACTGACGGCGTCGGCGCCGTCGCCGGGGACGGCATGACGAAACAGGACGGCGCTTTTCTGCTCTACAATCTGCTCTGCGCCGCTCCCAAAAGCGGAAGCGGCACTTACGCCGAATCTTTGGGCTACAGCGTCGAAAGCGGGGTCCTCAGCCTGCGCGACATTCGCAGCCAGAATATGAAAGGGCCGCTGACTTTGACCAATCAGTCGCAGATCGACCTCTTAGGCGTCGGCGCCGACCCGGCCATATACCTGGACGGCAAGCCGGCGGAGCGCTCGGAACTCGAACCTTATTTTATCATATATTATGACCCGAATACCGAGACCGTCGCCGCTTACTCGGAAAAGATCAAAGGCCATGTGACTTCCGTCAGCCCGGACAATGATCTGCCGACCACCGTCATGATTGACGACGTCAGCTATGAACTGGCGACCTACTCGGCCCGGCAAGCTTTTGGCCTGGGGCGGCTCGGCGAGGACGACTACGTTATCCTCCTGCTGGGGCGGGACGGCAAAGTGGCGGACGCCTACGCGGAGCTGGATTATTAAGGACTGTGTGGAAAGGGAGCGGCCGTTTTGCCCAGCGTTTTTAAACGATACGAAAAAAAATATCTGATCACGCGGGAGCAAGGCGCCGCTCTGCAAAGCATCCTGGCCCGGCGGATGAAGCGGGACCGTTTCGGCGAATATATGGTGCAGAACCTGTATTTTGACACGGAGAACTGGGACGTCATCCGCGCCTCGCTGGAGAAACCGCCATACAAGGAGAAAATGCGGCTGCGCTGTTACGGCGCGCCCAGCCGAGGGCTTTTTCTGGAGCTCAAGAAAAAATATCAGGGGATCGTGTATAAGCGGCGGATCCCCGTTTCCCCGGCGGACTTCGCCCGTCGATCGATCCGGGAAATCGTGGCGGGCGGATCCGCGCAGATAGCGCGGGAGTTTGATTTTTACCTGAAAACGCACGCGGTTTCCGAAAAAATATATATATCTTATCGCCGGATCGCTTTTACCGGGACGGAGGACAAAGGGCTGCGCGTCACATTCGACGCCGACGCGCGTTTTCGGGCGGAGGAGCTGAATTTTGAACGGCCCGGCGCCGGACGGCTCATCATCCCGCCCGGCGCTCTGCTGGCGGAAATCAAGACGCCTGCGGGCATACCGCTGTGGCTGGCCCGCGCTCTCAGTGCAAACGGCGTTTTTCCCAGATCGTTTTCCAAATTCGGCGTATGCTATACCGAGTATATCGCGAAAGGCCCGCCGGAAAAAGGATGGTGAACAAAGGTGTCTGATCTCATCAACGGCAGCGTGACGGGCGGGACCCCGAGTTTGGGCGGACTGCTCATCTGTACGGTATGTTCCCTCGTCTTCGGTCTGGCCGTGTCCGCGTCGTACATGTTCCGCAACAAATACAGCAAGTCTTTGGCCATGGCGCTGGCCCTCCTGCCCGCCAGCGTGCAGATCGTCATCATGCTGGTGGGCGGCAATATCGGGGCCGGCGTCGCGGTGGCCGGAGCGTTCAGTCTGGTGCGGTTCCGCTCCATCCCGGGCAACGCGCGCGACATCTGCGCTCTGTTTTTTGCCATGGCGCTCGGATTCGTGACGGGCATGGGGTATATATTCTACGCTTTCGTTTTTCTGCTGCTGATCGGCGGCGCCAGTCTGCTGCTGACCGCCTGCCGTTTCGGCCAGGGAAGGGCGGATACCCGCGTCCTGCGGGTCGTCATCCCCGAAAACCTTGACTATGACGGCTTGTTTGACGACGTCCTCGGAAAATACACGACGAGCGCGGAGCTGGATCGGGTAAAAACCACCAATATGGGCAGTTTATACGAATTGACGTATTCCGTGCGCTTAAAAACCGATGCCATGCCCAAGGCTTTCATAGACGAACTGCGCTGCCGGAACGGCAATTTGAATATATTGCTCAGCCGGGAACAGACCGGGAGAGAGGAGCTTTAAGCCATGTCTTTATTAAGGAAGATGAAAAGGCAATCGGAGAGGGACGGGCAAGCCCGTCCCCTACGGTGCACCATCCGGACGGAACGGGCTTGCCCGTCCCCTACGGCGTTGGGTTTGGCGCTGGTTCTGGGTCTGGCGCTGGCCGGCTGCGGCGCGCCCGGCGGGGAGAGCGGCGGCCCGACCGGGGCAGCTGGGGCCAATGTCCAGCCGCCAAACGCTTCTATAGATATGAGCGCGGCTGTCCGCGTTTACGAGTACGCACCGGAAGACGCGGATGCCGCCTGGGATGAGGCGGGGGCGACGACCGTCGTGCTTACGGACGGCGCGGCGCGGGTCTCCGGTCCCGGCGCTTCGTTCGCGGACGGCGCGCTGACCATCGGCCAGGCGGGGACCTACGCCCTGTCCGGCACGCTCGCCGGCGGCCAGGTTTTGATCGACGCCGGCGAAAATGATCTTGTCCGGCTGGTGCTAAGCGGCGTTTCCCTGTATAATGAAACAGGCCCCGCGATCTATGCTCCTCAGGCGGGAAAAACGGTGCTGATCCTCGCGGACGGGAGCGAAAACACGGTGAGCGGCGCCGGATATGGGGAAAACACCGATGACCCGGACGCGGCGATCTTCGCCCAGGATGATCTGAGCGTTACCGGTCAGGGAACGCTTACCGTCAGCGGCGGCGAAGGGCATGGGATCCGCGCGCAGGATGTTCTCGCCATCACCGGCGGCGTACTCCGGATCGAGGCTGCCGGGGACGCTTTGCGCGGCCGCGACGGCGTGGCGATCCAAGGCGGGGAATTCACCCTGAATGCCGGGGGCGACGGCATCCAATCGAACAATGATGAGGACGGCGCGAAGGGTTTTGTGATCATAGGCGGCGGCGCGTATATCATCCAGGCCCAGGGCGACGGCATTCAGGCGCAAACCGCCTTGACCGTCGCCGGCGGCAGTCTCCGGATCACGACCGGCGGCGGCAGCGCCGACGCGGGCGCGGCGGAAGACGGATCCCCGGGCGGGAAAGGGCTGAAAGCCGGGACGCTGGTATACCTCACGGGCGGAGAGATCAGCGTTGACGCCGCGGATGACGCCGTACACTCCAACGGCGATCTGAGCGTGACCGCGGGCCGGTTTTATCTGCAAACCGGCGACGACGGGCTCCACGCCGACGCTCTGCTGGAAATCTCCGGCGGCGAGATCGATATCCCCGTCTGTTATGAGGGGATCGAAGGGCTTTCCGTCACGATCAGCGGCGGCGACATTGTTATCGCCGCCGCGGACGACGCCGTTAACGCCGCCGGCGGCGCGGGCGGCGAGACGAGCGCGGGGCCGAGAGGGAGAGACAGTTTTGCCGTGAGCGGGAATATCTTCGTCCGCGTTACCGGCGGCGCGCTCGATCTGTTCGCCGGCGGCGACGGGATCGACGCCAATGGAAATATTTTCCTCGAGGGCGGCGCTGTCCGGATCAGCGGGCCGTCGCAGGGGATGGAAGGCGCCGTCGAGATGAACGGCGTGATGCTGGTCAGCGGCGGCGAGCTGATCACGGCGGGCAGCGTGACGAATGTTTCCGCGGAGTCCGCGCAGGCCGTCCTCCTTGTTTCCTACACGCAGCCTCAGGCCGCGGGCAGCGTGATCGCCCTCAAAGACGCCGGCGGGGAGACTTTGCTCGAATATACGAGCAAAACCGGCTATACGGCGTCGGGATTCACTTCGCCGGCGCTTACAGTCGGCGAAACGTATGCGCTGTTCATAGACGGCGAGAAAAAGACCGATATAAGACTCCAAGACCTTATAACCAGCATAGCCGACGACGGCGGCGCGTACAGCGGCGGCCAAGGCGGCGGGCGCGGCAATTGGGGCGGCCGGCCGGATGGCGCGCCGGGTGAAGGACGGATGCCGCCGGGTGAAGGCAGCCGGCCGGAAGGAACTCCGAGTGAAGGATGGGCGCCGGGTGAAGGCGGGCGGCCGGAAGGAACGCCGCCTGACGGATGGACGCCGCCGGGTGAAGGCGGCCGTCCGGAAGGCGCGCCGCCTGAGGGACGGATGCCGCCGGAAGGTGGCGGGCGGCCGGACGGAACGCCGCCTGAGGGACGGACGCCGCCGGATGAAGGCGGCCGTCCGGACGGAACGCCATCCCTGTAGGGTGCGGCGTCCTCGACGCACCGCCCCCGTCGCCGCCGATTGGAAAGAGAAACGGTTCGAATTTTTATTTAAAAATATTATTGATAATCATATTATTTATTTTCAAACCATCTTGCATATCTTCACTTGC
>JAISAH010000084.1 GCA_031266805.1 Gracilibacteraceae bacterium | reverse complement strand
GAAGACGCAGCGAACCATACTTGAAGCTTGCGGCTTGACAGAGGATGATCTTAAGGCTTACGTGGAAAGAAGATAATACCGTGACTTGTATGTGCTCAAAACGGCTTAGAATTTATGTTCTAAAGTAAGTCTGGTTCCCAACGAAATACTGGCGCCCGCCGTGCTGGTACTCTCGATTTTTGGCGCCTATTCTTTGGGAAACAACACAACAGATGTCGTCGTTATGCTGGCGCTCGGAGTGCTTTACTACTTTGCCGGCGAGCTTGGTTTCCCGCCGGTGGCGACAGTATTGGGACTGATACTCGGTTCGTATGCCGAGACGGGTTTCCTGCTCACCAGACGGATCGGGCTTGCTCATGGCTCCGTTTTCAAAGCGTTTTTTGCCAGCCCTATTTCTTTGATCATGGTGGGGCTGATCATTGTCTCCTTAATCCCAACCATCGTAGCCATGCTCAAACAACGCAGCGAAACGAAACTCGAAACACAGAGTCCCAAACCGTCAGTTAAAGCCCCGATGTACCGTTGGAACATCATTTCTGGAGGGGTGCTGCTGCTCCTTTCTGCGGCTCTGTTTCTTTATGCGAACACGCTGGAGTTGGAAGCGAGGATCTTTCCCGAGTTTGTGCTTGGCATCATGTCCATATGCGCGCTGGCGCTTCTGCTGCAGAATCTGCCCCGAAAGAGCAAGCGGGATCTGAAACCGGTGTTCCTGGATTTTGGCTTGAAGCAGATCGGGGTCATATTTATTATCCTGCTGAGCGGCTACCTTTTCAGCTTCCTTGGCTATTTTTTCTCTCTTTTCATTGCTATGGCAGTTATGCCTTTCTTAAAGTATTGGCGGCAGGAAAAAGCAGATCCCCAGAAGTTGAAACTATGGCTTCCCGTTGCCTTCGTATTTACTGTGATCATGTTCCTTATTTTTCATGTGGCTCTGGGCGTGCCAACGCCAGAAGGTTTATTTCTTTAAATCAAAGAGGGAAAAGGAGAGGTTAACATGAAACGAAAACTGAAAAACAGCTGCGCGCTCATTTTCGCTTTACTGCTCCTGTCAATGCTTTTTTCCGCCTGCGGGCAGCCGGCATCAAGTCCGGAGGGTCCAGCCGCTCCGACATCCGCCAGCGATTATCCCACAAAACCCGTGCGTGTCATGACCCCATTTGATCCGGGCGCCGCCTCCGATATGCAGCTGCGGATCATTTCCAAGTATGCAAAACCGCACCTCGGCGTTGAGCTGGTAGTCGAGAATGTGCCGGGAGCCGGCGGGCAGGTGGGATGGAACCAGTTTTCCACAGCCGGCATAGACAGCTACTACATCTCTTGCATGTTCCTGCCCCACGTCATAGTAATGCCTTTAGTTAACGACACAGAATTCAGCATTGATACTTTTGATCCGATCGCCTTATGGAATACTGATCCTTCGGCGATAGCCGTCGCGAATGACAGCCCTTATCAGTCTTTGCAGGACTTGATAGACGACGCAAAATCGCGCCCGGGAGAGATAACGATTGGCTCGGGCGGAGTCTACGGGGCCCACCACCTATTGATCATGGCGATAGAAGCGGCCGCGGGGGTCACGGTCACCCATCTTCCTCAAGCCAGCATGAACGGCGTTTTGTCAGCAATGTACGGCGGCCACGTTGATGTCGGCTCCGGCAATACGACTGACTTTTATCAAAATAAGGACAATGTCCGGGTGCTTGCTGTCGCCGGCAAAGAACGCAGTCCTTTTTTTCCGGATGTGCCAACTTTCGAGGAACTTGGCTATGAAGGCATTGTTTTAAGCGTTGATCGCGGTTTGGCGGTACGCAAAGGCACCCCTGAAGATGTTCGCCAGAAGCTGGAAGATGATTTTATGGCTCTGTTTGCCGACCCGGATTTTGTCGCAGAAGCTGAACAAGCCGGCATTGTCCTGACCCCAATGCGGGGAGCAGAGTTGCAGGCGGAACTGCCGGAAAGAATTGATTTTTTAGTCAATCTGTTGAGAGAAACAGGTGCTTTGAAAGAGTAGATCCTATTATCAGCCTAAACTCTTACAAGTCCTTGTTCGCCAAATCCTGGCGCAGCGCCGCGAAGGCGTCAACGATCAGGGGGTCGAAATTCGTCCCCCGGCCTTCCAAAATAATATTGAAAGCCTCGGCGCGGTCGATGCCCCGCCGGTACACCCGGTCGTCGGTCAAAGCGTCATAAACGTCCGCCACCGCCATAATGCGACCGCAGAGCGGGATATCCTTCCCCGCCAGCCCGGAAGGATATCCCCGGCCGTCGTAACGCTCATGGTGGGAAGCGGCAATCAGACTGGCGTAATAAAGGCAGCGCTGGGTCGGCATCCGCCGGTACATATTTTGCAAAATACTCGCCCCTAAAGGCGCGTGCCGCTTCATGACGGCGAATTCCTCGTCGTCCAGCCGGTCGGGCTTCAAAAGGATGCGGTCGCTGATGGCTATTTTACCGATATCGTGCAAAGGCGCGGCCCGCACCATCATATCCAGCTCCGCCGGGGTGAGTTCATCGCCGAAAGCCCCCGTTTCGATCAGTTTAAGGCCGAGCAGCCTGACAAGATTGCCCGTGCGCGCCACATGACCGCCGGTGCTTTCATCCCGGTACTCGATCATTTCCGCGAAAGAGATGGCGATGCTGTCCGAAAGTTCCCGCACCATTTTTTCCAGGCGCGCCTGATAGGCGGCGAAACGCAGATGCAGGTCGATGCGGTGGATGAGCACGCTCTTTTCCACCGGTTTGGTCAGAAAATCCTTGGCCCCCAGCGAAAGGCCCTTTACCTCCACCCCGGTCTCGCTGCTGCCGGTGAGAAAAATGACCGGGATCCCGATGAATTGAGTGTTCGCTTTGATTTGCCGCAGCGTCTCAAATCCGTCCATGCCGGGCATAAAAACGTCCAGCAATATCAAATCCGGTTTTTCCGCCGCGCAGATCTGCAGCGCCTGCTCGCCGGACGCCGCCAGCGCCACATAGTATTCGCCCGACAACTGGGCGTTGATCACGCGCAATGTGGTTTTATTGTCGTCGACCACGAGGATCTTCCTCACGGCAGTAAACTCCATTCCAGCTCGTTAGGGACTGTAATGATGGGCTCAAATTGCTTGTCGATTTTTTCAAACTGATCGGCCACCGCCTGGAAAGCCGTTGCCACGCGAGGATCAAAATCGGCGCCGCTGCCCGCCGCGATCAGGGCGCACACCTCCGCGTGGCTCATGGCCGGACGGTGTTTGCGGCTCGTCACGCAGGAATCGTACACATTGGCGACCGAGAGGATACGGCAGCAAAGGGGGATCTCCTCCCCGCGCAGACCGGCGGGATAGCCGGCGCCGTTCCATTTTTCGTGATGCGATTCGGCCATCTGCCGCGCCATCGGCAGAAAATCCATCGTCGGCGTCCGGCGGTAAATCGTGTCTATCACCCGCGCGCCTATGGTCGTGTGCCGCATGACCGCCCGGAACTCGTCGTCGGTCAGCTCGCCCGGTTTCAGCAGCAGCACGTCGCTGACCCCTATTTTGCCGATATCATGAAAAGGGGCCGCGTGGATCATCATCTCCGCGTCGCGCTCCGTCAGCCGGGCGCCGTAACAGCCGTCCGCCAGAAGACGGCGGGCCAGCAGCCCGACATATTGACCCGTGCGCATGATGTGGCCGCCCACGTTTTCATCCTTGCACTCGATCAGTTCGGCAAAAGAAACAACGATGTTATATTCCAGATCCCTTACCGTCTGCTCCAGAGAAAGCTGATACTCGGAATACTGCAATTGCAGCCTGATCCGGTGCAGGAGGATCTCCCGGTCGATCGGTTTGGAAACGAAATCCATCGCGCCCAGAGCCAGCGCCCGAACTTCGGTCTCGGCGTCGTTGAGCCCCGTGAGGAAAATGACGGGGATATGACTTAAGGCGGCGTCTTTTTTCAGGCGGGTCAGCGTTTCCAGACCGTCCATCTCCGGCATCTGCACGTCGAGCAAAATAAGATCCGGCTGTTCCGCGCCGCTGAGACGCAGGGCCATCGCCCCGGAATCCGCCAGCATCACGGCAAATTCACCGCCCAGCAGCGCGGAAATCTGCTTCAGATTGGCGATATTGTCGTCAACGGCCAGTATTTTTTTCATCGCGCGATATCCCGGCGAAAATGGGCGCCGGGAAAACCGATCTCCTCCGTCAGGGCGTAAGCCCTGGCCCGGGCCGCCGCCAGATCGGGGCCCCGGGCCGTGACGCCGAGAACGCGGCCGCCCGCGCTCAGGAGAGCGTCCTCCCGCCAGATCGTGCCGGCGTGAAAAACAGCCGCGTATTCCGGTATTTCCCGCGGCAGCGTGATGGGGATATCTCGGGGATAAGCGCCCGGATAACCCGGCGCCGCCATGACGACGCAGACGGCCGCCTCCGGCCGCCAAAGCGCTGCCGCCATGTTCAGGCCGCCGCTGGCGCAGGCCGCGAGAAGGGGCACGATATCCGAGCGCAGGAGCATCATCAGCGCCTGGGTTTCCGGATCGCCAAAACGAACGTTGTATTCCAGCACCCGCAGTCCGTCCGCGGTCAGCATCAGGCCGACAAAAAGCGTTCCCGTGAAAGGGGCGCCGCGCCGCTTCATTTCCAGGAGCGTCGGCCGGACCACCTTCGCCATCGCTTCCGCTTCCAGCGCCGGCGTCCAAAAAGGCGGCGGCGCGCAGACGCCCATGCCGCCGGTATTCGGCCCTTCGTCGCCGTCGCGGGCCCGCTTGTGATCCTGCACGGCCACCATCGGCCGGGCCGTTTCCCCGTCGCAAAAACAGAGTAAACTGACTTCCCGGCCGGTCAGGCATTCCTCGATCAAGATCCGGGCCCCGGCCGCCCCGAAAGCGCCGCCCATGATACTCTGCACAGCCTGCCGCGCCTCCGCCTGTGTCCGGGCCACGATCACGCCTTTGCCGGCGGCCAGACCGTCCGCCTTGATCACGATGGGGGCGCCGGTCTCGTCGATATAGGCGAGGGCGGCGGCCTGCTCCGTAAAGACGCGGCTCGCCGCCGCCGGCACTCCCGCCGCCGCCATGACTTCCTTGGCAAAAGCCTTGCTGCCCTCCAGCCGCGCCGCCAGACGCCCCGGCCCAAACACGGCCAGGTTTTCCGCGCGCAGGGCGTCGGCCAGCCCTAAAGTCAGCGGTTCCTCCGGCCCGATCACGGTCAGATCCACTTTTTGCCGGAGGGCGAATTCCGTCAGCGCGGGAATATCACCGGCGGCAATCGGCACATTCCATTCCGCCGTGCCGCCGTTGCCGGGAGCGACGTACAGCCGGCGACAAAGGGGGCTGGCCGCTATTTTCCAGGCTAAGGCGTGTTCGCGGCCGCCGCCGCCGACCACCAGAATATTCACGGGCAGACCTCCGCCTTGGCCAGATAATCCGCGATCGCTTTGTCATAGGCGGCCGTATGGGCGAACGCTTCCAGCGCCAGCCGCCGGCGCGTCTCCGGCGGGACCGCGCCTTTGCTTCGCAGGATGGACAGCACTTCCGGGTAGGCGCTCGGGTTGACGATCACCGTCACCCGCTCCTGGTTTTTAGCCGCGGCGCGGACGAGGGCCGGACCGCCGATGTCGATATTTTCGATGATCTCCGTCCAGGTCGCGTCTTTTTTGGCCGCCGCCGCCTGAAACGGATACAGATTCACAGCCACGATGTCAATGAAGGTGATGCCTTCCCGCGCGCACTGAGCGCGGTGGGCCTCCGTGTCCCGCGCCAGTATGCCGCCGTGGATCAGGGGATGCAAGGTTTTGACCCGCCCGTCCAGAATCTCCGGAAAACCGGTCACGTCGCTGACATAGACGGTCGGGACGCCCGCCGCCCGCAGCGCCGCCAGAGTCCCGCCGGTAGAAACGATTTCATAGCCCGCCGCCGTGAGACCCGCGGCAAAATCCACCAGACCGGTCTTATCTGAGACGCTTAATACCGCCCGTTTTTTATCCATATATTCCATCACCTTCCCCGTATTGGCTCAGGCGGCGGGGCGTCGAGACGCCGCCCCTAATTTTCGCGTCCCGGCGACAGCCGGGACGCGAAAGAGCAAATCGGTTTAGTTCACCCGGTTTCTCAATAACCGAAAGCGTAGGGATCAAATGCGGAACCCAGCCCTAAATCAACGCCCGCGAAATATTCCGTGTCCTCGGCGTCGATGATGCTGCTCGTCGGTATTTCCGGCGTAAAGGAGTCGATCGGTTTTGTCTGTTCGTCAACCGTGATGCGGATGGCGTTATTGCCGAAATCAACGCCAAACAGCGCCCCGAGGCTGGAACCCTCAAAATTCAGGTTGATCAGAAAATCGTAAGCCCAGGTAAAGGTCTCCCCGCTTTTCGTCAGCTTCAGGTCGATATAGCTGCCGCCGAGTATACTGGCGATATCCGGCATTTGGATGGTTGAGACGGCCGAGGCGAGAGAGCTTTCATACAGCGCTTTGTTTTCCGGCGCGGCCAGATCATCCAGCCCCGCGATAGCTTCATCTCGCATATCCGCAGTCAGCCCGATCGAGTCCAGCTGTTCCTCTGTCAAACCCTGCAAAAAGGTTTTTGTGTAACTGACAAAAGCATCTAAATTTTCCAGAACATAGGTCCCGAGAGCTTGGATGTAGGGGCCCAGCTGCTCATAAGTGACCTTAAATTCATACCCGCCGCTGATCGCCTTCACAAAACCGCTGTCAAAATTTGTAAACACTTCGTTGTCTAAACCCAGCATATAATCAGCTATCAATTCCCTGGCCGCGACATACACTGAGCTGTCCGGGAAGTTGATCTTTACCCACTGATTGCCCTGCAGATCCGCTTCCAGTTCTTCGGGGAAAAAGTCAAAACCGGAGGGGGCGCCGGAAGCGTCAATATTCTTCATAGCGTCGATAAGGCCGGTCATATCCATGTAATAAGCTTCTCCCGGTCCGTCCATGACGACGTGAAACAGTTCGTTTCCGCCGGACAATACGGTAGCGTCGGCGCTCATATTGACCGCGTCCGACTTACTCGAATATGTCATTTGTTTGAAAAGGTCAAGTATCGGCTGCAATTCGCCGCCGACCATGTCATTCACTGTATCCGACAAGGTGATGTCCATGTTGATCCCGCCCGAAGACTCAAAGACCGTCAGGGCGCTGTACTCCTGATTCAGCTCCAGCATGGTTTTTGGGGTTTCGGCCGGGCCGCAGCCAGCCGCGATCAGCGCAAACAGGAGCGCTATACACAGCGCCGGCAGTATTTTCCCCATTTTCCTCAGTTTCATTCTCATACCTCCTGGTTTTTCATAATTACTCGATTCCGTTCATAGCGCCTGAAACCCGTTAATTGTCTGATGTATCTAAATTTGCCGCGCCTCCACCACCTCCTTTCCGGGCCGAGCAACTCGGTTTATTCCACGGTTGCATACGGATTAATCATGGGATAACCCATATCGCTGACCGTGAAATATTTCGTGTCCCCGGCGTCGATAACGCCGCTCGCCGGTATTTCCGGAGTAAAGGAGGCAAGCGGTTTTGCCTGTTCGTCAAATGTAAAACGGATGGAATTGTCGCCAAAATCAACGCCAAACAGCGCCCCGATGCTGGAGCCCGCAAAATTCAGGTTGACCAGCAGGTCGCAAGCCCAAGTGAAGGTCTCCCCGCTTTTCGTCAGCTTCAGGTCGATATAGCTGCCGCCGAATATTTTAGCGACATCCGGCGTTTGAATCACCTGAACGGCCATGGCGAGATTATTTTCATACAGCGTTTTGTTTTCCGGAGCGACAAAAGTATCCAGCTCATTGATCACTTTATCCCGCATATCCGCGGTCAACCCAAACGCGGACATTTGTTCCTCAGTCAAACCCTGTAAAAAGGTTTTTGTGTAATTAACAAATTTATCTAAATTTTCCAAAATATAGCCGCCAAGGCTCTGCACATAGGCCCCCAGTTGTTCATAAGTGACCTTAAATTCAAATCCGCCGCTGACCGCCTTCACAAAACCGCTGTCAAAATCCGTAAACACTTCGTTATCCAAACCAAGCAAATAATCAGCCAGCAATTCTCTGCCCGCGAGGTACTTTGAGTCGTCCGGCAACTCGAACTTTATCCATTGATTGCCCCGCAGATCCGCTGCCAATTCTTTGCTGAGAGAGGGCTCAGAGGCGGATTCGGCGTCCCCTGTGGCGGCTTCAAAATTCCTGGCCATGTCAATAAAACCGGCTATACCTACATAATAAGCTCCGCCCGGCCCGTCCATGACGAGGCGCAGCAGTTCGCTGCCGCCGGCCTGTATGGCCACATCGCCGGTCATATTGACCTGATCCGACTTGCTGGAATAAGATATTTGCTTGAACATGTCAAGCAGCTGCTCCATTTCGGAACCGAGCCTGTCGTTCACCGTATTCGACAGGGTGATGTCCATTTTGACCCCGCCCGAAGACTCGACGACCGTCATGGCGCTGTACTCCTGATTCAGCTCCAGCATAGTTTTTGCGCTTGTGGTCGTGCCGCAGCCGGCCGCGGTCAGCGCAAGCAGGAGCGCTATACACAACGCCGGCAATATTTTCCCCATTTCCCTCGGTTTCTTCGATTTCATTCTCATACCTCTCGCGTCGCCGCGCCCGCCGCGTCGATTTCCGTTGAAAAAGCCTTGGCGTTTATACCCAGTTCCCACAGCACTCCGGCCATGCCTGCCGCCACCCCCTTTCCGGCGCCGGGCCGGCAAAAAGCGATCACCGCCGGGCCTGAACCGCTGAGCGCCGCCCCGTAAGCGCCCATAGCCTCCGCTTTGCCGAGCAGCGTCTCCAGACCGGGCGTCAAAGAGGCCCGCTGGCGCTGATGCAATCTGTCCTCCGTCCCCACGCTGAGCAGAGAGTATTCCCCGCGCAAAAAAGCGTCCGTGAGCAAACCGACGCGGGAAGCGTTGAATACGGCGTCGGCGCGGGACACCTTGGCGGGGAGGAGGGCGCGGGCCTTCTCTGTTTCGACGGTGTATTCCGGCACGATCACCGCGAGACTGAGTCCGGGAGCGCGCCCCAGCCCGCGAAAAACAACGCTTTTTTCCGTCTTCACCGTCAGAGTTACCCCGCCGTACAGCGCCGGCGCTACATTATCGGGATGCCCCTCTATGTCCGTGGCCATTTCCAGCAGTTCGAACCGGCTCAGTGGCTCGCCGGAAAAATAATTGGCCGTGAGCAGCCCGCCTACCACCGCGGTGGAACTGCTACCCAAACCGCGGGCCGGCGGTACGTGATTTTCACAGCAGATCCGCAAGGGCACGGGCTGTATATCCAATTTTTTCCATAAATAACAGGCCGACCGCCAGAGCAGATTGTCCTCTCCCGCGGCTATGCCGGCGGTATAATCGCCTTTGAGGATGAATTCCGGCGCGTCGGCGGGCGCGGCGGTAAAACTGTTGTAAAGTTGAACGGCCAGACCCATACAGTCAAAACCGGCGCCCAGATTAGCTGACGTGGCGGGCACCTTTACCTCAAGCATTAAAATTACCCCCGTAGATCGCCGGCGAACTCAATCGTGTAAAACGCGGATTTTGTTGTATATTTTATCCAATTTACTGTAAGCGCGCATGGAGGTCAGCGCCTGCTCCAGCTGACTTTCCCGGCAGGGGTGCGTCATCAGCACGATTTCCGCGGCGCCGCCCCGCCGCGGTTTCTGGATGATGGAAGCGAAACTTATGTCCGCCTCGGCAAAAAACGAGGCTAAACTGGCGAAAACCCGGGGTTCGTCTTTGACTTTCAAACGGATGTAATAGCTGCTCCGGTAATCGCGGGCTGGTTTTACCGGCAGCCGCTGGTCGGCGTCCAGACCGAGACGGCCCTGTCCGCCGGTATTCCGGTTGCGCGCCACCTGGATGATATCGCTCAGGACGGCGCTGGCCGTGGGCAAAGCGCCGGCGCCGCGGCCGTAAAACATGCTTTCGCCCAAAGCGTCCCCGACCACGTATACGGCGTTGAACACGTCCCGCACCGTCGCCAGCGGGTGCCGCTCCGGCAAAAGCGCCGGATGAACGCGCGCCTCCACGCCTTCATCGGTTTTTCGAGCGATGGCCAGCAATTTTATGACGCAGCCTAACTCCCGGGCATAACTTATATCAGAGGCGGTGATATCCGTTATGCCTTCCACATAAACATCGGTCAGACTCACCTGGGTATGGAAAGCCAGTGTGGCTAAAATAGCCAGTTTGCGCGCCGCGTCCAGCCCCGCGACGTCGGCGGTCGGGTCGCTTTCGGCGTAACCGAGTTCCTGCGCTTCGCGCAGCACCGCCGCAAACTCGCGGCCCTGCTCGGTCATGGCCGTCAGGATGTAATTCGTGGTGCCGTTGATGATGCCCATGACGGAAGAAATGTCATTGGCGGTGAGAGAAGCGCGTATGGCGGCTATGATCGGAATCCCGCCGGCGACCGCGCCCTCAAAATACACGTCCTGACCGTTTTCCTCCGCCACGCGGAATATTTCCTCCGCGTGCAGAGCCAGAAGATCCTTGTTGGCTGTGACGACGCTTTTCTTGCGGCGCAGGGCTTCCAGCACGTAAGTCCGCGCCGGTTCCACGCCCCCCATCAGCTCCGCGACGATATGCACGTCGTCGTCGCGAAGGATATCCGCCGCCGCCGTCGTCAGAGGCGTCCCCGCCGCTTCGCGGTTTTTACTCAGGTCCCGCACTAGGGCCGCTTTGATGCGCAAATTACAGCCCGCCCGCGCGTTGATGGCGGCGGCGTTTTTCGCCAGAACGGCGGCTACGCCGCCGCCTACCGTGCCGAATCCCAATAAACCGATATTGATGTTCTGATTAATCATTATTCTCCGTGTTTCCGTTATTACCGCCGGAACTGCCGAAGCCGCCGATGATCGACTGGACGGGCGGCGGCGTTTGTGTTTCCGCCGCGCCCGCTCCGCCGGTATCCGCTCCGCCCTCAGCGCCCGTGCCGCTGTCCGGCGGCGCGGCGGGCTGCGTCCCGTCCGCCGGGTTATCAGCGGATGGGTTGTCGGCGCCCGCGCCGTTTTCCGCCGCGCCGTCAGTGGCCGAGCCGTCGCCGGTGTTCGCGCCGCTTTCCGCAGAGCTGCCGCCGCCGATGGCAGGGGTCCCGCCAGAGACGCCCGCGCCGCTGGGATCATCGCGCACCACTCCGCCCCGGATGGTGTTGGCCATAGCGTTCATGATCACGGAACTCGGCGGCGCGACGAAACCGTCCTCCGGCGGCGCGGTCACCGTGGAAGGCGCGGCGCCACTGTTCGCGGCGGGAGGCGGCGCGGTCACCGCCGCCGGTTCTTCCCGCGCCGCGCTGGGGCCGGGTTGTTGCATCACCTTGGGCGCTACGCTGAATCCGATCATTATCCCGATCAACAGAGCCACTATGACCCAAGCGGCGGTGCCGGCCCATCTTATCCATCTATCCATTTTATTCCGCTCCCGGTTTAGTGTACGGAGTCCGGGATCCCCCAAACGTCCGCTTCGTTTTGAAGTGTATCATATCCGCGGTTTTTTTGCAACCGAAAAAAAGGAAACGCCCGTCCCAAATTTTTCCATAAAGGCCGCGGCGAATTATTGTTTAACCCATTTTCTGTAAAACTCCAATCCCCTCGCCTTGTGATCCGCTGCGCGCGCGAGTTCGTAGTCTGGGTCATGTTAACGATACCGCGAATACGGCTGTTTGTCAATTGCGACCCCTCCGCCGCTTCGCGGCACCTCCAAATTTGTCGCACGCCCATCGGTCGCTTATTAATATTTCACAAATCGCTATATTCGTGATATAATATTTACGGGTCCAACTCGTAATTTCTGGAAAACAGACAAGGAGAAAAAAAGAAAAGATATGCATATTCAAATGAAGAAGTATTCTGCCCTCACTAAACTGGGAATTTTGGCGCTCATCGCCGCCATAGGGTTCGCGTTCGCCGCTTGCGGCTCTTCGGCCCCTCCCGCCGCGCCGCAGACGTCCGGCGAAACACCGGAGGTAACGCCGGGCGAAACACCGGAAATAACGCCGGACGACGCAGTCGATGTGCCCAATCCGTTGGTAGAATCGACGGGGGACGAGATTAGCGGCAAACTGGGCTTTGATTTCTACGCGCCGGATGAATTCGCGAAAAGCGCTCAATACAGCATGATCGGCGATAAAGTGGCGTCGATGACCTATGTGATGGAAACCGGCAAAGGCCCGGTCAACGTCGTTTACCGCGCGTCTAGGACCGAAACGGACGAGGCGCTCGCGATCTCCGGCGATTTTAACTCTTATCCGAAAACGGAAACGGCGGAGCTCAGCGGCGGACAGCAGATCACGGTGTACACAAGCGAAGGCACCGGTCCCGCCCTGATCTTGTGGTATAACGAAAATATCGCGGACGGCGGCGCCGGCGTCTCCGCTTCGCTGGCGCTCGACCCGGTAGTGGAACCCAGCGTGCTGCCGGATTTTGCCGAGTTCTTTGTCACGCAGGAGTCAAAGGGGTAAGAAGCTCCCCTAACTTACGAATGTAAAAAAAGAGCAGTCCTGTTTAAGGGATTGCTCTTTCATATTCTCAAACTTCATGATATATTGATTTTCATTGCGTTCTGTCATAGGAAAGCGGCGGATCCATCCGATCCATTTCCTCCGGCGCGAACAAACATTCTTTGTTCAGCGGCAAAAGCTCGCCCGTCTGAGGGCTGAACCCATAAAAGGAATCCCAGGGCTCCGCTTCCGAATTTTCGACGGTCACCCGCAAAAGCAATTGGGTTTGGCCGCCGGGAAGGATCAGGAAACCCCTGGCGCTGACGGCGCCCACCGATTGAGAGGGGGATTCCGGCGCATACAGCTCTTTTACCCTTTGGGTGAGCGCGTCCTCGGTCAGTTCCAAGCCGTTCATTACATCCGCCAGCAAGACGCGCGCGTTCTCCCGGCGGTCAAAATTGTAACTCCAGATCTCGCCGTCTGTTCCATATATTGGATATTCCACTTGCGTCATGACGATTTGCAGATAATCGTCGCCGGTAAAGGGATAAGCGCGAGTCTCCATCCAAGAATCCCCTTGCTCGCCGCCGGTCTTGAAATCACTGTACCGCTGATAGATCTCCTGGGAAATGTCGCTGTTGATGGCGCTGATTTCCGGGTTTTCGCCTTCATATTCGATTTTCAGTATTTCAGCGATATTATCCCCTTCATACTCTTGCGTCATCACGGCGATTTTAGCGTCCGTGCCGCCGCTTGCGGGAGGGGTTTGCGGCGGCGGCGACTGAGCGCCCGCGCCGCAAGCGCTCAGGGCGAGGGCGAACATGAGGGCCGCCGCCAAAATAAGTCCGCGCCCGGGTATCTTACGTTTCATTTTTTTCACAGGTATCTCCTCCTAACCGTTTCTATGAGCAAATTTACAAGGAAACAAAGCCGTTTTCATATAAAATAGTATAGCATAAAATCATGGAAAATCCACCCCCTGCCTCGCCGTCATTCCGGCTCCATGCCGGAATCCAAAAAACAGCAAGAGACCCACCCCCTTTACTCGGGGCGGGTCTCTTGCGTCTTACGGGTCTTACTTATTCAGCTGCTTGTCTGTGCTTGCCTGGGCCTCAGGCCGCCGGGCCGCCGAAACCGTAGACTCTGGTTTCCGGAGTCACGGGGCCGAGGTTCAAATTAGTCGGGTCGTTCTGCGGCGTGAGGAGGATGACCGCCCGGCTCTTGGCCGCCAGGGCCGAACCGGTCAGCGCGTCTACCAGCGTGACGCCGTTCGCGAAATACACATTGTCATACATAAAGGTGAGGGAATCGCGCATACCTTGGTTTGTAGCGTAGCGGTCCGCGCCGTAGATCCGGGTCAGGCCGCTCACATCCTGCACGAGAGTCGGGCCGCCCAGGACGTAGCCGCCGAGGGAGGCGTCGCCGCTGAATACCCCACCCGAAGCGGCGATCTGGATCACATAACCGTTGGCCGCCGCGAACGAGGCCGCGGACACCGCGTCGGCTATGGCGCTGTAACCTACGACAAACGTGCCCTGCGGAGCCGTGACGCGGGCGTTGATCAGTTTAGCCGTCTCCACCCGGTTCGCGCCTTGCAGCACTATGATCTCAATGGCCGGGAAGCGCGCTTTGAGCTGATCGGCCACGCCCTGACCCAGCGAGCCCACTACATAGGCTTTGCTGGCGCCGAGCCGCGCGATCTCCGTGAACACGCTTTCGCGGATGCTGTTATTTAATACGAGTAAAATCGGGGCGTCGTCCTGTCCGGCGAGGGAAGAAACAGAGAGAGCGTCGATGATATGGTCGTTGTCGCCGGGGGCGAGGATCACGGCCTCAGCGGAGGTCCAGCCGGCTTTCGAGATGGCGATGGCTGTTTCCACCCTGTCCGCGCCGTAGATATAGCTGACGCTCGGCAGAGCGGCCAGAGGCGTTTCTTCGTCTATGACGGTGCTTAAGCCCCCGCCGCTGCCGCCGCTGCTAGAAGTACCGGCTGTCTGTGGGAATACCGCGGTGATCGTCCGGGTAGCCGGGTCATAGGTGACGCTTGTCGCGCCGGGGATAGTGAAGAAGTTTGCGTCAATACCGTCTAAAGTGTAACCGTCTTTTGCGATCAGCGTGATGGTGGCCGTGTAAGAGGTGCGGGTGGCAAAAGTCGCGCCCACGGCCGGACTCCAGGTCACAGTCCCGCTGAACTGGTCGTTGTCGATGCTAAGGGCAGGGGCCGCGCCTCTGACTGGGGCGGGGAGAGTGATCTCGCTGACGCTTACAGGCAGGGGCGCCACTGTAAAGGATAGCGTGACGGAAAGGGTTTCATTGCCGTTGCTGATAATCAGGCTGACGCTATAGGATCCCACAGGCAGTCCGTTTACAGGACTGACTTCGAAGGACGTATAGCCGTTTGCCGACACGTCAAACGCACCTGCCGGTATCGCGAAAGCAGCCGGGTCAGCGCCGGTAAGGGTCAGGCTCACATTTGTCCAGGCCGTGCCGCCGGTGTTGTAGACAGTGACGGTTTGCGGGGCGACAGGGGCGTAGCCGACCGAGACCGTGCCGAAGGAAAGGGTGGTGTCGGGGTCTACCCTGTAGGCTCCGGCGGAGGGAACGGGGATCGGCTCATAATTCGCCGTGACTGTGACGGCGTATGCCGGCATGGTGAAAGTAGTTGTTTCGCTCGTGGAGTCGGTGAAGGTCACGGATGGGGACGTCCACGCTCTGAACCGCTGTCCGGCAGGCGCGGCGTTGGCGGTGACGGTCACAGTGTCGCCAGCGGCGTAACTGCTGTTGTCCGCCGTGCCGTTAATCACCGTTACGGTGTAAGTGGTGGCGGGCGGTGTGGCGACTGGCGTGTAAGTCGCCGTGACTGTAAGGTCTGATGTGATGTTGGCGAAAGGAACATTCCAGCCAGTGAAAGTGTAACCGTCACGTGTCGGGTCAGCCGGAGCCGTGGCCGCGTCGCCGTGATTAACGGTCTCGGTTTTCAATACTGTGTCGTCATAGTCCACGAATGTGACGGTGTGGGTCTGTACTATCGAAATTTGTACTTCTGTCGCCGCCAGCTTCCACTCCTGGTTCTTGGCGCCGTATACGAGATAATACTCAATCCCGACATCGTACGAACCCGCCGCCGCGCCGAGGCCGACGATTTCATTGCCATTGGCAATGCTGAATCCTGCCGCTGCGCTCGCCGCGTCCAGCCGGTATTCCAGCGTGAAGCCGAGTTTGTTCAGCAGTTCAACCGCGCTGCCGAGAACCGGCTCGCCGAAGAAATCCGCGTTCAGCAGTTCATCATAGTTCGCGGACAGCGTATAGAACACGTCGCCTGTTCCGTTCTCGGCGGCTATGCTGATTTCGCCGTTCGCCTTAATATAGTCGGCGACATACTTGAGACCGCCGTAAACTTGATTCGCCCGCGCTTCCACCGTTTCGCGGAACGCGGTCACGTCGCCGTCATGCCAGAAAGCGATCGCCGCCGCGGAAATATCTTCCCAAGCCCGGCTTAGAGCTTCTTCAATCAGGGCTCCGGCCGCGCTCGCCCATTCGGGATCGTAGTTATCCCTGATCAGAGCTTTCAATTCGCTGATCAGTTCCTGTGTCGCGCCAGCCGCGAGGTCGTACACGTACTCCAGCGTCTGGGCGACGGCCCGCAGATCCGCGCTGATCTCCCGCGCTAAGTTCTGGATTTCCGCCCAG
Source organism: Gracilibacteraceae bacterium (assembly GCA_031266805.1). Classification (GTDB taxonomy): domain Bacteria; phylum Bacillota; class Desulfitobacteriia; order Desulfitobacteriales; family Syntrophobotulaceae; genus JAIRRL01. Next base: position 53,799 of record JAISAH010000084.1, on the reverse strand, counting down.
GTGAGATCTTTCAATTCGTTGGCAAAATTTGTCAATTCATCGATGGCCGCCTGTACCAATCTGTCGGCCAACTCTTGCAGGAACGCCTTGACGTCCTCGTTGCTGATCCCGTCAATGCAGTCGTAAATTTTTTGAGCTTTTTCCAGCGCGCTCAGGAATCCCGCATAAACGTCCTGCAGGGTTCTCCACGCCTCATCAAGCTGATAGTCGGCAATCACGCCGTTGACCCGGTCTTCCAGATAAGTCTTGTACAAATCGGTCACGGCCTTGATGGCCTCGGCCCTCAACTCAACGTCTGTGAGTGTGGAAAAGTACGCAATGATATCCACATAAGGTTTTACATTATTTTCGTAAAACTCAGCGGTTCCTTGGGCGACCCGTTCTATAAAGTCGTCAATGTCCTTTTGAGTGAGACTGGCCTCGCTTTCCAGAAGTTTCCAAAGCTCGGCTGTAATATCGTCGCCCCAATACTGCCAGATATCAGCCGCGATTTGCTCGATCTCGGTCTCGGTCAGATAGCCCGCCGCTAAATCGTACAGGCCGTTCAACTCGCCGGCGATAGCTTCCAGCTGAGTGACGAAATCGCCGAAATCATTCAGGTTGTCAATCAGTTGCGCCAGTTCCGCTCGGATTTGCGCTTTTTTCTCGTCGGCGTCTATCCCGACTTCGTCCAGAATACCGGCCACGCTGCCGGCCGCCGCGTCCAGAATACCGTCAAACAGCTTGACCAGAGCCTCGCCGTCCAGGCCGAGCGCGTCCAGCACGTCCGGCAGATCCAATCCCTGGATATATTCGCCGTTATAAGTGAAAAGTTCCGTGATTTCTCCGTAGATGTCAATTACATCATCCAGCGCCTCGGATACATAACCCAGATACTCCAGCGCCGTACCCGTCGCGTCAACATCCGCGTCCGCCAGCGTACTGAGCAGATCTTTCACAATACTGCCGGTGCCGCTCAGATCAATATAATCATCCAGATCAGCGCTGTCCAGCAGACCGTCGATCAGACCGGGCAAAGTATCGCTCAGAAAACCGAACACAACGCCGGAGACCGTGTTGTCGCCGAGAAGGGTTCGAAGGTTTTTGTCGATGATATCCGCGGACATGACGACGGATATCGCCGTGTCCAGATCCTCCCGGATATATTCGAGCAGGACGCCCACATCTTTCAAAGAATCAATGTCCAGATTCTCATATCTGGCCGCGATGCCGCCGTCAATGATGGAGTTGGTAAAATCAATCATTTCCTGCAATTTGACGTCAGTGCCGAATTGGTAATCTATCTTTATATTACCAATGATCACAAGGGCATCGTCGATATTGCTGGCCAGATCGTCCAGCGAGAATAAATTGTCGGTGTCGATCAAACCTTCCAAGGCGGAGATGATACTATTCACCTGGCTGGATTCAAGACCGCCGCCGTTAAGCAAACCGCTGATGGTATCTTTGACTTGCGGCACGGCGGCGCTAAGCGCTCCGGCGATGACCGCGCTCAAGTCGGCGTCGCTTAAATCAATGCCTAAAGTCGTTTCAATAAGATCAACTACAGTCGGATTAGCAGCCAGCAACCAATCGCTCACCCTATTAGCGCTTTCTATGGCCTCTTTAATGGTCTTGAGGTCTGCTTCCAAAAAATCCAAGGTCGTATTTACACCGGCGTCCGCATTGCTGAAATCAATGCCGGCGTAATTACTGAGCATAGCACCGATATTACCTAACAGAGCCGCAACTTTATTGAAATCAGCAATTATATCTTTGCTGCCCTGTATGGTGTCATAATCCCCGACGACTTTTTTTGCAAACTCAAGGGCTTCATTCATAGCAATCACGGCATCATTATAGTTGCCATTTGCAAGCTCTAACGCGGCAGTTCCCTTAGCGTTCGCGACATCTGCGGCTGCCGTGTCTTCACCATAGGAACCTATTAACGCGCTAAGCGCGGCCTCCAAACTCAGGTCGCTTTTTGTTGCCGCAAGTTTAGTTTTCGCTCTATCCGCCGTTTGGTCATCTATAAATGCCTGCGCTTTATCCCTTTTTGCTTCGGTCACTGTTCCAGACAGTTCACTCTTGAAGTCGGCTGCCTGCTGTGACACTTGCTGCGCGGCATTTGAGAGTTCTTTTGTTTTTTCGATAAAGGCTTTTGTAGCCATATCGCCGTCTTCGGCAAGTAATTCAAGATATTTGTCAGAAGCGTCACTTGCCAGAGTGCCAAAACCAGTCGCCAAGTTTTTCGCGGCTGAAAGGGCGCTATCTTCACCCTCCAGCCCCTCATAAATCTCTGCAGGTATCAAATCGCCAAAATTTGTTCTCAACGCTGTTATCAATGTTTCAGCGCTTTCCACAGCCCCATCTAATAATCCCTTGTCAGTTAAGGCTTGATTTCTTATTGCTAAAGCTTCCTCAGCAGTGGTCGCGTTATCAAGGTCGTCTTGAAGCGCCTCGATGTTATAATTGTCAAGATTAAGAAGCGCTTCGATATCAGCGATGTCTTCTCCGAACAATCCTTCAATTATATCCCCCGCGCCATCAAGCAAATCATTTATTCCGCTGATTACACCCATCTCAAGTTCAAACAAATCAACTGCGCCGCCAACCACTTTTTTCATGTCGATTGTGTGAGTTTGCGCTGCAATGCCAGTACCGATGACAGTAGCTTCTTTAATATTGACCTGTTTATTCTCCTGAGCAACTCCTCCAATTAAGACGTCTTTCAGATTAGCCACTTCATTGTCGTTATTATAAGCAGTCACTGTATTGTAATAATCAGCTGCCTCGCCAGAATCTAAGTTATTGTTTAACTCCAAAGCCAGCGTGGCTTCAACGTATTTGCTCACATACAGGCAGAGGTCATACGCAGCATCAATAGCATTGTCGCTTTGTTTGGATATATTGACCAGAGATTCTGCCTCTGAACCATAGGACGAACCATCACGAGAAACGCCAGCAGTTACTTGTATATCGTGCTGTAGTAAGAGATGAGATCCCACATAGGTGAACAAAAATGGGAAATCTATAGTGGTAGTACCGAGGAAATAATTAATGACAAATTTAGCGTCGCTTGTAACTGCAATATTATAAGCATCGCCAAAAAGTCGCTGGTAAAGATTTTCATTTGCTGAAACAATTGCGTTAAGAAGTGCTTTTTGAGTATCATCTACATCTTCTGGATCTGCTACTGCTAATTCAGCTTGCAGTACGCTAATGTGCGACCTCACCTCAGCCAATTGTTCTGCTAAAGTCGGTTCTGGTTCCGGTTCCGGCCCATCTGCAAATACCGCGACCGGCAGCACCGTGAGCAGCATGAGGAATACGAGCAGACTTGCCATTAGCTTTCGTCTCATTTGTTCTATACCTCCATAATTTCTTTTGAATCATGATACAGATCCATCTATGTTAACCGTTTCCGGGAATTATGGGGGGAACCTTCCCCTTTACGCGCCGGCGCCCTCCGCCCCGCGGACGAAACCGGCCTGAATTCGCCTGAACCCGCGCTCTGCCAGCTTTTGACGCCCTTCGCCGGCAGGATCACCGCCGGTCCGAATGTAACAGTTTACCTAAACTGTTACATTCCTGCGGGAACCGTTGACAAATCAGGCAAACAAAAAACCGCCGGGAGCGCCGGCGGCAGGAAATCCGGGTTTAAGGGGGGTGCGGAAAGGCAGAGAAAATCAGGGTTTCAGCCGATATGTAACAGTTTAGGTAAAATGACACATCATCCAAGGCCATTATATCATCGCCCGGTCTCACGGCGGTCACAAAACGCAATATTTCGGCTCGTAGAAAAATTTTTTATTGCGATTATTTTCACAATAGAAAATACTCTCCCGCAAGGAGACATGCCCAGAGGACGGTGTGTTGATATGGACAAAGTCCACGGCTCGTGCTATGATTTGCGTGAAAGGATCGCCAATGACGGGAGGATTGGGCGTGGAAAGCCAAAACCTTGAGTGGAAAGAGACTTGGCGCGATGAATATATGAAAACGCTCTGCGCTTTTGCCAACGCATCCGGCGGGACTTTGGAAGTCGGACGCGACGACGGCGGCGTGGTCGTCGGCGTCAAGGATACGGCCAAACTCTTGGAGGATTTGCCGAACAAGATCAAGAACGCGATGGCGATCATCCCCCATATCGCCGCCCATGAAGCGGACGGCCAGAAATACATCACCATAACCGTGGGGGCGTACCCGTTTCCCATCAGCTATCACGGCGTTTATTACATCCGCTCCGGCAGCACGACGCAGGAACTCACAGGCAGCGCGCTCGACGGGTTTATGCTCCGCAAACAGGGCAGGACCTGGGACGGCGTGCCCATGCCGTATGTGAAGTTCGACGACTTCGAGCGCGACGCTTTTAAAGTGTTCCGGCGCAAAGCTATAGCCAGCGCCCGCCTGACGACTCAGGATCTGGAGATAACTGACGAGGTGCTTTTGAAAAATCTGCGCCTTGTCGAGGGTGACTACCTGAAGCGCGCGGCGCTGCTCATTTTCCATCAGGACCCTGAGAATTGGGTGCCGGGAGCGTATGTTAAAGTAGGTCTTTTCGAGAACGCCGCCGACATTCTCTATCAGGATGAAATCCACGGCCCGCTCATCACGATGGCGGATAAGGTCGAGGATTTGGTCTATACGAAGTATTTCAAAGGCTTCATCAGTTATGAAGGGTTGCAGCGGATAGAGACGTTTCCTGTGCCGAGGCGGGCTTTTCGCGAGGCCGTTTTGAATGCTATCCAGCATAGGGACTACAGCACCGGGAATCCGATCCACATTCATATATACCCGGATAAAGTGCTGATATACAACGACGGCAGATTGCCTGAAAATTGGACTGTCGACAAACTGTTTGCCACCCACACTTCGATGCCGTACAACCCGCTCATTGCGGGCGCGTTTTTCCGTTCCGGACAGATCGAGGCTTGGGGGCGCGGCATTGAGAAAATCACCGACTCCTGCAAGTCTTGGGGCAAGGCGGAGCCATTTTACGAAGTACACTCAAACTACGTCATGATCGGGTTTAACACCGATACCGGCATCGGAGAAAACATCGTAGAAAGCATCGGAGAAGGAGCAACCATCGGAGAAAACATCGTAGAAAACGGAGGATACATCGTAGAAAACACAAAAAGCATCGTAGAAACCATAAAAAGCATCGTAGAAAACGGGGAAAACATCGTAGAAAACATCGAAGAAAACAGAGGAAGCATCGTAGAAAACACAGAAAGCATCGTAGAAAACATCGTAGAAAACGGAGAAAGCATCGCAGAAAACGTCGGCGTAAACTCTGTTCAGATCAAGATACTGGAACTGATGCAATCCGAGCCGAGGATAACCGCAAAATCCATCGCCAACGAGATCGGCATAGCGCCGCGCAATGTCCAAGCTCACATTCAAACGCTAAAAGCGACAGGCTCGGTCAAGCGCGTCGGCCCCGCCAAGGGCGGCCATTGGGTCGTCAGAACGCCCGAATGACGGGTTAGCAATTTTTTTCCCAAAACCTCTTGACAAGCCTTCGGCGCTGTTCTATAATAACGATTGAATACATGTTCAACTGTTCAACCTATCAACCGTCTGGCTCGCTGGTACGAGCCGGCCGATATTTCAGGAGGCGCCATATGCTCATTCAAAACCTGTCAGAAAACGACCGCTGCGACTGCGGCACGATCCACGACGAGGTGGTCGCCGCCGTGCGGGGGCGGATGCCGGACGAGGAACTGCTGCTGGATCTGGCCGATCTGTTCAAGGTTTTCGGCGATTCCACCCGCGTCAAGATCCTCTGCGCCCTGCAATACTCGGAGATGTGCGTCTGCGATATAGCCGCCCTGCTCGGCATGTCCAAATCGTCCATCTCTCACCAGCTCCGCACGCTGCGGCAGACCAAGCTGGTCAAAAACCGCCGCGACGGCAAAATCGTCTACTACTCGCTTGACGACGACCACATCGGCACCATATTCCGTCAGGGGCTGCTCCACGTCAGCGAATGAGAGCGCAGCTATGTTGCGGCAAACAGGGAGGGAATAACAAATGGAAGCTGTAATAAAAAGGGAATTTCTGCTCGCCGGTCTCTGTTGCGCTAATTGCGCGGCAAAAATAGAGCGCGAAGCCGGGAAGATCAGCGGCGTCTCGCGCGCCGTCCTGGATTTTGCCGGGCAGCGCCTGACGGTGGAGCTGGCGGCGCCGCCCGCCGCCGATGTGGCGGCGCAGACGGACAAGCCCTCCAAACTCGTGGACGCCATCCGCATCGCCAGGCAAACCGTTCGCATCGCCCGGCAAAATATCGTTTTCGCCCTCGGCGTTAAAGCCGTAATCCTCGTCCTCGGCGCCCTCGGCCTCGCTTCCATGTGGGCCGCCGTTTTCGGGGACGTGGGCGTAACTTTTATCGCCGTCCTTAACGCTATGCGCGCTTTGCGGGCGTGATCAGCCGCCGACGGCGGCTAATCAAGGTCAAATGGTGACTTTTTTTCCGTGCAGCGCGTAGGCGCCGAATATCAGGCCGATAGCCGCGACCGCCAACGCGCCGGCGATAACGAAAGTCGTGGCGTAATTGCCGGTCTGATCGAGAAAGATCGTGGTCCCCAGGGGCAGAAACCCGGCGCCGATGGCCGTGCCGGCCTGCACATAACCCATACAGACGCCGTAATCTTTATTGCCGCAGATCTGGTTGACCACCAGCGGCATGGTGATATTGAGGCTGGATTGGCCGAGACCCATGACGACGGCGCAAACAACGCCCATGCTGACGACAACGCCGACCTCACCCACGATACCCAGCGCATAGGTGACGCCCAGGCAGGCGACGCTGACCAGAAAACCGAGTTTGACGCCGAATTTGTCGCAGAATATGCCCAGCCCGATCTTGCCCAAAGTCAAGGTCAGAGCCGTGACCGCGATCAGAGTGCCAACCATGATGGCCGTGAGGCCCAGTTTGCCGCTGTAAAAACCCGGCGCGTTATTCACCCAGGTCTGGCAGACGCCGGAGACAAAAATGAAACCGAGCAGCACCATCCAGAACATACCGCTTTTCATGGCTTCGCCGCCGGTCATGCCGGTAAGCGGCGCGCCTGACGCCTGAGCGCCGGGATCGTCGCCCAGACGGGTCAACCCCTTAGCCGCCGGAGACGGGGCGAATGTCGCCATAACCAGCGGCACGCAGATCAAACTGAGGACGGCGAACAGCAGATAGCCATAACGCCAGCTGATATCCGCGATGATGACCGCCAAAAGGGGGCTGACCGCCATGGCCCCTATACCGCTGCCGATAGTGGCAAAGGCCATGGCGCGGCCCTGCGCGCTCTTGCCGAACCAAGTCATGACCATCATGGAAATGGGCACCATCCCGACAAAAGCCAGAGCGACGCCGCGGAAAGCGGCAAAAATGTTGATCAAGACAAATTTGGGGGCAAAACACATACCGGCGTTGCTGACGGCGCTGATGAGCAGCATCGCCACTACGAGTTTGCGTATGCCGTATTTGGTCAGCAGTTTTCCGGCGATGGGCGAGGCGATCATCGCCGCCAGCATACCGATCGTCACGATCGTTGAGGAAACGGTTACGCTTATATCAAAATCCGTCGCCATCGGGACCAGAAACTGCCCGACCAGCGTCGTACTGGGCGCGTAAGCCAGCGCCATCAGCAAAAAACAAGTCAGAACAATATACCATCCGAAATAGATTCCTTTACCGTTTTGCGCCATAATTATCAGTTACCTCCTAAATTTTAAGATTCGTCTGGGGGACGCCCTGAACATGATCCATAGAGGCGGCGGATTTCTGTCATGTCTAATTTGCCGACCGAAGTGCGGGGGATTTTATCCACAAATTGGATATATTTGGGAACTTTGATGCTGGTGCATTCCTCTTTGACCAGGCGCCGCAGCTCGTTTTCTGTCGCCGCCGCCCCCGGTTTCAGGACGATCAGGGCTTTGCCGACCTCGCCCCACTGTTCGTCCGCCACCCCGATAACACAGGCGAAATCCACCGCCGGATGTCCGGCCAGGGCGTATTCGATCTCCACGGGATAAATGTTCTCTCCCCCCGATATGAACATATTTTTCTTGCGGCCGCAGATATAGTAAAACCCGTCCGGGTCACAATAGGCTATATCTCCCGTATGGATCCAGCCGTTTTTCACCACGCTCCCGGTCTGTTCCTCGTTCCGCCAGTAACCGGAAAAAGTCAGCGGGCCGCGGAAGAGCATCTCCCCCCGCTCGCCGCTTTGCGCTTCCCGCCCTTCTTCGTCGATTATTTTCATCTGGTTAAACAGCATGGCCCTGCCCACGGATTCCCACTTGTCCCGTATTTCCTCCAACGTCATGGCGTCCACGGGCGGCACCAGGTTTTCCGGTCCGATCTCCGTCATTCCGTAGGCGTTGATCAGTTTTACCCTTTTCCGCCAATAGGTTTCCAGCGTCTGCCGGGAAATCGGCGCCGCTCCGTTGACCATCCAGCGAAAGCTCGACAGATCGACGGCCGGAAAATCCGCGTGGTCGGCCAAACGTTTGTACATGGTCTCCACCCCGATACAGACCGTCGGCTGTTCCGCGGCGACGGCGCGCAAAACCTTGCCCGCCTCAAATTCGGAGGTGTAGACGGTTCGGCCTCCGGCCACAAAAACCGGCAGCATCAGGGAATTCCAGCCGGCGGTGTGAAAAAACGGCAGCAGCTGCAGCTGGCAGTCGCGCTCGCTGACGCCCACCGTCAGAATAGAACTGACGGCGTTGCACAGCAAGGCGCGATAACTCATCATCGCCGCTTTGGGCCGGCCGGTCGTGCCGCCGGTGTGGATCAGCATTTGGATATCCTCATATTCCGGCGTTTCATAATGAACGGCCTGGGCGGGGCGGTAGCTGATCACGTTTTCATAAGCATACCGGTCCCGCTCGTCCGCCTCGCCGCGAATGGCCACATACTCCCTCTCCGTCCCGTCCGTCCGGAAAGGTTCCATGACGCCGCGTCTGTCGCCGGAATAAAAAACCACTTTGGGCGTTTCCTGCGCGACAAGGCTGAGCAGCTCTTTTTTCCCCATCATGCAGTTGTAAGAAGTAATGATGATCCCGGTTTTATAGGACATCAAAAAAGCGTCAAGGAAGGCCACGTTGTTTTCCGAGCAAAACGCCACGCGGTCGCCGGCGCGGAGACCGGTCACCTCGGTCAGAAACGCGGCCATGCTGTCCGCTCGCCGGTCGAGCTCGGCAAATGTGTAGCGCCGTCCGGTGTCAAAATCGCAAACAGCTTCCCTCCTGCCGGAGCAGGTCGCTCGGAACCGCCCCAGATCAACAACCTTATTCTGCGCAAACATACTCGTCTCCTCCTTCACGGGCGCGCCGTCAGGCCAAAGCGCGGCGTTTCACGCCTTGAGTCCCGCCAGCAGCCGCGGCACGACGTCGTACAGATCGCCGACGACCGTGTAGTCGGCTGATTCCGCGATCGGCGCGGTTTCGTTTTTTTCCACCGCCACGATGAACTTGCTGTCGCGCACGCCTGACAAATGTTGGATCTGGCCGGAAACGCCCAAGGTGAGATATAGGTCCGGCGCCGGTTTTTTCCCGGTTATGCCGATATAGCTTTCCTCCGGCAACCAGTGGCGCTCTTCCGCCACAGGCCGGGTGCAGCCCACTTCGCCGCCCAGAGCCCGCGCCAGATCCTCAGCCAGCTTTAGATCTTCTTTTTGCGCGAGGCCGCGGCCCACGCAGACTATCACTTTGGCGGACATGAGATTCGAGGCGCTCTGATGAGGCTGCAGCTCCACCAGTTTGACCGGATCCTCCCGCGCCGCCGCCGTTTTTTCCACCGGCGCCGCGGCGCCCGCCGGGAGAGGCTCGGTCCCCCTCGCCGCCATCGTCGCCATGAAGGGAGTCCGTGCGGTCGTTTCCCCGGCCAAACACAGACCGCCGTACATATAGCGCTCAGAGTAAAAACCGCCCTGACCGCGCTCCAGTTTCACGCAGTCGGAAATGAGTCCGGCCTCCAGCCGCGCCGCCAGCCGGGCGGCGATCTCCTTGTCCCGCCGGCCGGCCCCCAGCAAAATGGCCGCCGGCTGCTCCCGCCGCGCTTTCTCGCTCCAATCGGCCACATATGATTCCGGCCGCGCCCCGCCCTCAAACAAGGCGACGCGATCCGCGCCGCACGCGGCCGCTTCCGCCGCCGTTTCCTGATCACCGGTCAGGCATACGAGCGTTTCGCCCCGGACCAGCTCCTTGGCGCACGCCAGCAGTTCACAGGCGACGCCCGGCTTGTCCGCGATCACCCAAAAATCCGCCATGTCCCGATCACCTCCTTTTTCAGCAAAAACCTTCCTGTTTCAGAATAGTTAAAAGTTCCGCCGCCGCGCCCTCCCCTTTCAGCACGATCCGGCGGCGGTCCGTCGCCGTGCCCAGCAGGCTGTCCCGGCGCGCCAGCGGTTTGAGCGTCTCCGGGTCCAGTCCCAGATCCTCCGCTGAAAACCGTTCCGCCGGTTTTTTGCTCGCCCCCAATATCTCTTTGAGCCCGGGGATGCGCGGTTCGTTGATATCCGGCAGCACCGTGATCAGAGCAGGGAGCGTCGTTTCCGTTATTTCAAAACCTTCTTCCAGTTTGCGTTTCACCGTGAGTCTGCTCCCGTCCAGGGATATTTCACTGGCGCAGGTGACGACGGGAATATCCAGCAGTTCCGCCAGGCGCGGGCCCGTCTGCTGGGAATAGCTGTCGCTGGAACCCTCGCCGCAAACAATAAGGTCATAATCGCCGATTTTACGCGCGGCGGCGGCTAACGCACGGGCCGTGCCGGCCGCGTCCGCGTCTTCTAATTCCTGGCAGCCGAGCCAGGCCAGCCGCGTGACGCCGCGGGAGAGAATATCTTTGGCAGAATTTCCCAATTCGGCTGTACCCACGCTCAGGGCCACGACTTCGCCGCCGCTCTTTCCCGCGAGGCGCACGCCGCATTCCACGGCGTTGCGGTCATAGGGGCTGATCCGGTACTTGGCCCGCTCTTTCAATACCGCCCGCGTGGCGGCGTCGACCCGAATATCCGCTTCGTCCAAAGTCCATTTATAACAAACAATGATCTTCATAATACTCCTCGCGGCAGGGCGAAGGAGCGGCGCGCGCCCCTTCTTTCCCGCCGTTTCTCTATGACCTCTCTATGGTCTCTCTATGGTCTCAGTATATGGCCGGCGACGACGACCCGCTGGATCTGATTGGTGCCCTCAAAAATCTGCATGATCTTCGCGTCGCGCATCAGTTTTTCGATCGGGTAATCGCGGCTGTAGCCGTAACCGCCGAATATCTGCACGGCGTCGGTCGTCACTTTCATGGCGGTGTCGCCGGCAAAGGTCTTGCACATGGCCGCTTCCTTGCCGTAAGGCTGACCGGCGTCCTGCAGGCGGCAGGCGTGACGCACCAGCGCTCTGGCCGCCTCCGTCTGGATAGCCATATCCGCCAGCATGAACTGGATGCCCTGGTTGGCGGAGATAGGCGCGCCGAACTGCTTGCGCTCGTTCGCGTAGCGGATGGAAGCTTCCAGCGCCGCCTGACATATACCCACGGCTTGGGCCCCTACGCCCGCGCGGGAGGAGTCCAGCGTTTTCATGGCGATCTTGAATCCGTCGCCTTCTTTGCCGAGAAGATGGCCCGCCGGTATCCGCACGTTCGTGAAAATCACGTCCGTGGTGTTGGAGGCGCGGATGCCCATCTTGTTTTCTTCTTTGCCCACGCTGACGCCGGCCCGGTCACGCTCCACGATAAAAGCGCTCAGTCCCTTCAAACCCTTGGCGCGGTCCACCGTGGCAAACACCGTGTAAACGCTGGCCACGGCGCCGTTGGTAATAAATGTCTTATTGCCGTTCAGCACATACTCGCCGCCTTCGCGCACGGCGGTCGCGGCCACCGAGCCGGAGTCGGAACCGGCGCCGGGCTCGGTCAGGCAAAAAGCGCCCAGTTTTCCGGACTGAATGATGTCAAAATAAAGTTTTTTCTGCTCGTCCGTACCCGCGATCAAAACCGGGTAGCAGGACAGCCCCGTGGCCCCCAGCGTCGTGGCCATACCGGCGCAGGCCTTGGATAATTCCTCGGATATGACGGCCGACATCAGGGCCGACATACCGGGGCCGCCGTATTCCTCCGGGATCGACAGGGCGTGCAGCCCCAGCTCGATCCCCTTGTTTATCACCTCCCAGGGAAACTCGCCCGTGACGTCGGCTTCCTTGGCCGCCGGGGCCATGACGTTTTCCGCGTACTCGCGCACGCTCTGGATGATGAGCTGCTCTTCCTGTGTCAAATCGTACATTACCTTGTTTCCTCCAAAATCAAAAATCGTCCGCGAAGATATTGCCTTGGGCGATGGCCTGGGCTTTGAGCTCTTCGCGAAAATCAGGATGCGCGATGCTGATGATGGCTTTGATCCGCTCTTTATTGCTGCGCAGGAATACGTCGGCGACGCCGTATTCAGTGACAAGATACATGACGTCATAGCGCGGCGTGCTGACAATGGAACCTTCCGGAAGTTTGGCCACAATGTTGGAATGGACTTTGCCTTCCTTGTCCTTCCGGGTGGAGCGCAGACACATAAATGATTTGCCGCCTCTGGATTTAGCCGCGCCGCGCACAAAGTCGATCTGCCCGCCCATGGCGGAATACTGAGTGACGCCGATCGCCTCGGAGCAGCACTGGCCGATGATATCCGTCATCATCGTGGCGTTGATCGAGACAAAATTGGGTACTTTGCCGATGGATTCCGGCTCCAGCTGATCCCAGCAGTCGCTGAACGTCACTCGCGGATCGTCGAATATATCATACAAACGCTGATCGCCAAACGCGCCCGCCGCGTAGATATGATCCACAGAGCCGCTTTCCAGCAAATCCACCATGCAGTTGGTCATGATCTCGGTGCGAATGGTCAAGCCCTTCTTTTCCCGCAAACCCAGGCCGATACTGTCGCCCAAACCGCCCATGCCGATCTGGAACGTGGTTCCCTGATTAATATGCGGTAAAATATACGAAGCGATCTTCTCGTCAATTTCCTCCGGCGGGTTGGTGGGCAGGGAAGGAAGCGGGTGATCGTGACGGACAAAGTACTGAAAGCGGCTGACCGGAACTTTGACCTTGACGGCGTCGCCCCGGATCGGCTTATTGTATTTGTTTATGACCGCGATAAGTTTGGGGGCGTTACGCATGATATTGGGGGTCCAACCTACGCCCAGGGCGCTCAGATTAACATAGCCCTCCTCGTCCGGCTCACAGACTTCCGTAATGACGGAGTTGACTTTGTAAACTTCCTGCGCCGCGCGTTCCCAATAGGTGTACGGGACGGAATGAAAATCAATGGTGCCGATTTTGGCGGACGCGCGTTCCAGCACGTTGGGAAAGATGCTCATGGTATGAAACGCTTTTTTGTATTTGGGATCGTTCAAAATCTTAAACGGCGCCAGATACATACTGGCAATCAAAAGCACGTCCCTCAGTTCTTCATAACGCTCCGCCAGAGCGTCCAGCACGCCGTAAGGCACGCAGATCGTGCTGCCCATCCAGATCCGATCGCCTGACTCGACTGTGGCGGCCGCTTCCTCAACAGAAACAGTTCTCTCTTCAACAAATTTTTTCCAATCCGGCATAATACATTCCTCCTTCATTCATATATCCGGTCGAGTATCTCCCGCGCCGCCAGCGGACAGGGCGAATCCAGCGGCAGTTCCAGGAGCGAGCGACCTTCCCTGTCATACTCGTTCAGCAGATCATCCTCCGGCAAAGTTCCAAAAATTTCCAATCCGATCCGCCGCAAAACCTCCTCCGCCGGCCGGTCGCCCCTCACCCGGTTGAGGATCAGCCCGGCTCGCCCCACGCGCAGACCGTCTTCATAGCTGTTCGCCACCCGGATGATGCCGGCCGCCGTCTCCAGACTGCGCGCCGACATATCCGCCGCCACCAGCAGGACGTCGATGCTTTTCAGAACGCGCCGGTTCAGCTGCTCCGGTCCCGCTTCCCCGTCGATCACCACCGCTTCGTAGTCCGTGATCAGCGTATCTATCCCATAGCGCAGCAATTCGTTCACGGCGCAGAAACAACCGGGTTCCTCCGGCCGGCCCATGACCAGCAGGTCAAACCCGCCGCCGCTGGTGAGTATACCGCGCATCACGGACTTGGTCGGGCCATCATTTAGTTTTTCCTTGGCTTCGCGGGAACCGATGATGTTCTTCCGGACCTCGCTCACCGTACCCTTTAGCTCCAGTCCCAAGGTATAAGGCAGGCTCATGGCCGAATCGGCGTCTATGGCCAGCACCCGGCCCGGAAAACGCTCCGCCAGCAGCCTGATCAGCAAAGTCGCCAGCACGGTTTTTCCCGTACCGCCTTTACCGGTCACCGCTATTGATCTTACTCTGTCCATACGTCTCTCACTTATTTTCTTCTATTGTTTCCATATATTCGGTGATAAGGGCCCTGATCTCATCCGTCTTCTTGTAACGTCCGTCCACGGCGTCCACATCCAGATATAAAGTCGGCAGACCGAATTTTTCCTGGATCATGTCCGTGATGATCTTGGCGGCGGCCCAGGTGTGTTTGCAGCCCACGTGGCCGATGAACATGGATACGCTGACATTGTAGTCGCCCATCGTGTTTTCCACCAGATCGATATAGTCCTCGACCGGGCCGGAGGCGCCATGGATCATGGGCAGGGCCAGCCCTTTTTTGGCAAAATCGACGCAGATCGTGTCCAGATCGTCTATATCCCGGAAAACATGCCCGCGCTGATAGCCAAAGGCGTCCATGACCAGGACCGCCCCGAACTTCCGCTCCATCCAGTCGAGGATGCCCACGTTGGACCACAGCATGTTTTGCAGCCAGGATACGCGGTATTTTTCCTCTTTGACCGCGCCCAGGCCTTTGGCGACCGCGTCCTGACCGATGGCGTACTGCGCTTCCAGATAGGAAAGCATAGCCGGATGCCCCACCATGCCCGGGATCATCTCATTCAGGACCAAGAGGCGCCCCGGCAGCGGGCAGGGCGTGATCCTGCGCAGGTCGGCGATCTTGTTCATCAGATCGTTTGTCTGGTTGGAAATCGTCATGATCTCCTGGAACTTATCCCAGTCCAGCTTCTTGCCGGTCAGTTTTTCCAGGAAGACGATGATTTCCTTATACTGCCTGGCCATATAGTCAAAACCCATTTCGTTTTTGCGGAAAGGGACGTCGATGCAATAGGACGGACATCCCAGCCGATCGCAGATGAAGGGGTAGGCCACGCGGGAGTTGTCGCAGGGAACGGTGGAATAGATAAAAGCGTCCGGTTTGTCCGGCATGTCCCCGGAGAGGATGGCGCCGATATCCACTTTATCGATGCCGCACATCGTCGGCGCGATATATTTCTCCGCCAGATCGATATACCGGGCGGCTACTTCCGGCGTGGAGGCCAGACGGGTGGGGATCATGTCCAGCACGAACGGCACGCAGTCAAAGGCGTAAATCAGTTCGACCGGGGCGCAGGCGCCGACATAGATCAGGCGTTTGCCCTCGTCATGGGCGTGGTAAACGGCGTCCCAGGACGCTTTCTGCACATCGAACATCCACATCTGATCCGCGTATTTTTCCTTGGCGTGTTCGATGACGCTGTCAACTTGACGCGAAATAGTCCCAATCAAATTGCTCATGGTTTTTCCTCCTAGTTTACTCGGTTATTTCTCGATCATTTCGATAAACGCTTCGGCGCGCACGGCCAGCTGGCCGATATTGGTCATGATCTCCTCGCGCTCCAGCAAGATCAGCGGGACGTCCGCTTCCTTCATGCCCTTGTGCTCGCCGAAATACAGACCCTCGCCGCCCCAGATCTCACAGTATTTGACGCGCTCGTAGATGATGCCGTCCACTTTGAAATCCTGGCAAAAATTAACTATCAGATCCCCGAACTCGTCGTGCAGATCCACCATCCGCGGACATACGGGGCGTTTCAGGTAAGAAGCGGCAATGGAGGTCAGGACGTCGCCGCCTTCCAGCTCGACCGGCTCCCAGAGATAGCGGGTGCCGAAACACAGGGCGTCAGTGACCACCAGACCGCCCTTATCCTCGATGACTTTGATATACTCCGGGTCGTCCAGCGCGCTGCCGACGAGCATGATCCGGGCGCGATAGTTCTTGATCGGGGCTCTGCTCCCGGCCCTTGCCAAAAAGTCTTTCAGCATCTCATTGTATTCTTCCTTGGGCATTGAGGACGCGGCTAGGATGAGTTTCAGGCGCTCGGTCCCGCTGACGACGGGAGCGTCGCTTTTGCTCAGATCGTACAGGGCGCGGATCAGCCGGCGGGTCTCGTTGTAAAGGGCGACGGAGGCCCGGATCTTCTCATCGGTGATCTCCACGCCCATATAAGCGCCCAGTTCGGTCCGCATCTGGTCCAGATAGTCGCGGTAATATCTGACGGCGTTTTCGTTATTCATGCGCGGGGCCGCGATCTGTTTCAAATAGAATTCCTTTTTCTCCGCGTTGCCATCCACATATTTCCAATTATCGAAAATACGCCCGGCCATCAGGCAGCCGTCCGAAGAAATCACGCCGTCCATGAAGTCGAATGTTCCGTCGATCAGATACTGCAGAGTCCCGCGGGCGTAGCTGCAGGTAAAAGTGGACATCCATGTGTCGCCTTCGCTCAGATCCGTGACTCCCGTGGCCCGCAGGCGATAAGGCATCGCGCCGGCGGCGTGCAGTATCTCCTCCGGCACATGACAGCAGACCGTGCCGATGATTTTTTTGCCCTGCTCTTTCCAGGCCTTCACGGAGGAATTTCGCAGTTCGGCTTTTTCAAACAATGTTTCCGTACTCATTTGTGCCCTCCCGGTTATTTAAAATTTGGTTTCCTTTTGTGCAAAAACGCGTCGACGCCTTCACGGGAATCTTCCGACTGCATACAGATCCCCTGGGCCATGCCCTCCAGCTCGATGAGTTCGTCGACGCCGATCTCCAGACTGGCGTGGAGCAGCGCTTTGGCCTGCGCCATCGCCAGGGCCGGCTGCCTCGCCAGTTTCCCGGCCAGTTTCGCCGCCTCCGCCGCCAGCGCGTCGTTTTCCGTCACCCGGTTGACGATGCCCATCGTCAGAGCTTCCTGCGCGCTGAGATTGCGCCCGGTAAAAGCCAGTTCTTTCGCTCTGGGCAGCCCGATCAGCCGCGGCAGATAAAAGAGCGAGCCGATGTCCGGGATCAGGCCCACATTGACAAAAGCGGCGCCGAACACAGCCTTGTCCGAAGCCAGCACGATGTCACTGATCAGGGCCAGAGACAATCCCGCCCCCACGGCAAAACCGTTGACCGCGGCGATGATCGGTTTCGGCAATTTGGTAAAAGCGCCGACCAGCGACCGGGCCGAATCACGGATGCCTTCGGCGGCGGTCTGGAGATCCAGCGCCGGAAAACCCGTCAAGTCGCCGCCGGCGCAAAAAGCGTTCCCCATCCCAGTCAGCACGACGACTTTGACCGCGGCGTCCGCTTTGGCCCGCGCCAGCGCCGACGCCAGTTCTTCCCCCAGTCTCGCGTCCAGAGCGTTCATCTTTTCCGGAACGCACATAGTGACCGTGGCGACGCGGTCAGCCGTCTCATACTTGATGCTCCGGTACTCCGTCTTCATGTCCATTTTGATATCCTCCTCACTTGGGATGTCTCTAAAACTCACTGAGTATTTAGATATCCACTATTTACCAGCTGTGTTCGATCGCCTGTCTGCCGCAGGCGCTCTGGCAAGGCAAAGGGTCCGGCGGGCGATCCTGGGGTTTGCAGGCCGCGCAGGCGGCTTGCAGGGTCCGGCGCCTGTCTTCCCGCACGACGGCCATCTCGTCGCCCCAATCATCCTCCTCTATCACAAACAGCTCCCGCGGACATCCGCCCACGCAGCCGCGGAGCTGGCAATCCCCGCATTTTCCCGTGTCGATCCGGATATAATATACTCCGGAACCGTCTTCGCAGCCGTAATTGGCGATCATCTTCAGCCGCCCTCCCTTCGTCGCCCGGACTTACCGCCCTTTTTTTCGTGCAGCGCTTTCCCCATCAGCGCCGCGCCCAGAGCGCCGGCAATCTGCGCGTCGTAATCGGTCCGCAGCGCCTCCGCGCCGATCAGCCGCTCGATGCGCTTCACCACGCCGCTGTTTTTGGCGATGCCGCCGGTGATGGCAAAATCCAGCTGCATTTCGTTTCTCTCCAGCAGACGCGCGACGCGCAGCGCCATCGCGTGACAGTAAGCGGCCAGCACTTTTTCCTTGGACCAGCCCGAACGCATCAGGTTGGTGGCCTCCGTTTTGGCGAAAATCACGCAGATGCTGGACACCGGCGGCGGCTCGGCGTCGATGCGGAAAGACATCTCCCCGATATCCTCCACGTGGACGGCCAGCAGATTGGCGATGACCTCCATGCCGCGCCCGGTGCCGGCGGCACATTTGTCATTCATCATGAACGAGGTAACGGCGCCGTTTTCGTCACAGTGGATGGCCTTGCAGTCCTGCCCGCCCATATCCAGCAGCGTCCGCACCGTCGGCCCGTAGATATAGTTGGCCCCTTTGGCGTGGCAGGTGATCTCGGTCACGGTGCTGTCGGCAAAAGGCACGTTGACCCGTCCGTAGCCCGTGCCCACCGTATAGTGCAAATCTGCCGGCGTCAGCTCCGTGCCCTCCAGCGCCCAGTTCATGGCGTCCACGGCGGACGAGGGGCTATTGGAACCCGTCCGGATGCTGGCGTAAGCGTAAAGCTGGCCGTCCGTCATGATCGCGGCCTGAGTGCTGGTGGAACCTATATCTACGCCCGCCGTCACCAAAGAGCCGCGCCAGTCCGGGATTTCCGGATTTTTCCACCGAGATTCCTCCCAGCGCCAATATTCTACTTTCTCGATATGCCCGTCAGCCACCGGCGACACCTCCCCGCGCGTTTTCGGCCGCCGCCGCGGCCGCGGCCATAGCGCTGATAAAATCCGGATACTCGGGCACGAATATTTTCCGGCCCGATTCCTTGCCCATACATTCGACCAGACCCACATTGAGGGCCGGGCCGCCGATCAGGACCAGTTCGTCAGAGAGTCCCAGACGGCGGAACAGCGCGCCGACCCGGTTGGCGATGCCCATATGGATGGCGTAGGCGATATTTTCCTTGGACTCTTGCTGATGGATCAGCGAGACGACTTCCGATTCCGCGAAAACGACGCATTGAGCGTTCATGGGCACTTCCCGCGTATGCCGGAGCGAATAAGGCCCCATGTCCTCGATTTCCATCTGCAGGGCGCGGGCCATCGTTTCGATGAACGTCCCGGCGCCGGAAGCGCATTTATCGTTGATCTCGTATTTTTTGACCTTGCCGTCCGGCTGGAGGCGGATGGCGCGGCTGCTCTCCGCCCCAAGGTCGATCACCACCTCCGCGCCGGGCCTGACCATGCGCGCCCCTTTGGAGGCGGAACTGACTTCGTTGATACATAAAACGGCAAACGGCACAAGGGCGCGTCCCGCTCCGGTCGCCGCCACCGCCTCCACATCGCTCTCAGTCAGGCCCGCCTGCCGCAAGACCAGTTCGTAAACCGCTTCCGCCGCTTTCACCGCGTCAAATTCCGCCAGGATCTTGGCTCTGGCGACGACCGCGCCGTCCTGCAGCGCCACCGCTTTTATATTTTGACTGCCGCTGTCGATTCCCACTGTGATCATATTATCGTCCTTTCCGCTTCAGTCATATTTGTGAAAATTGCGAAAATTCTTTCTAGAAACTTTTCCCTTTGATATTGCAGTAATTGCAATTCTCATGCCAACATTGTGAAACACCGCTCAAAAGCCCCCTGCTCCGCAGGCAAAGGTTTCCCCCGGACGACACTCAGGACAAACACACCGTGCCATTTCACGCCAATATCATGCCATAACGCGCCATATAGTGCCATAACGCGCCGCGAAAGACCCGTATTCGTAAGGGACGGCGTCCTCGACGTCCCGTGTATTGGCTCAGGCGGCGAAGCGCCTAGGACTCAAACGGCCCTGCTTGCTACATCATGCCGTATCGTTTCAGTTTACGGTAAAACGTCCTGAGCGGCACTCCCAAATTCCGCGCCGCCTTTGTCTTATTATTGCGGCATAATTTCAGCATCTGAGCGAAATCCCGTCTCTCGTCATAGAGCGTGGGCGCCTCATCTTCCCGTTCCGGCGGGAAAGAGCGCGGCGGCGCGGCGGCCGCAAAATCACCGGCGCCGAGGTATCGCCTGATTTCCGCTTCGCTGATGACCGCCGAGGCGGAGGTGCTGATAATGCCTTCCAAAAGATTAAACAGCTCCCGCACATTGCCCGGCCACGTATAACGCTTACAAAAAGCGATCGCGTCCTCCCCCATGCTGACCGCCGGTTTGTCAAGCCGGGCGCAGATGCGGGTCAAAGCGTGATTGATCAGCAGGACGATATCCGAGTTTCTGCTGCGCAAAGGAGGTATCTGAATGCGCGCGACGCCCAGGCGGTAAAAAAGATCCTCCCGAAACATGCCGGTTTCAATGGATTCCCATAGCTTCTTATTGGTCGCGGTGATAACGCGCACATCGGTCGCTATGAGATTATTGCCGCCCACGCGGCGAAAACTGCGCTCCTCCAGGATCCGCAGCAGCAGCGCCTGCAAATCCAGCGGCATATCGCCGATTTCATCCAAAAACAGCGTGCCGGTGTTAGCCAGCTCAAATTTGCCGATACTGCCTTCCTTGCGGGCGCCGGTAAAAGCGCCCGGCTCGTAGCCGAATAATTCGCTGGCGATCAGATCCTTGGAAAACGAGGCGCAATTGATGGCCACAAACGGTCTGGCGGCGCGCCTGCTGCCCCGGTGGATGGCCTGGGCCAGGACATCCTTTCCCACTCCGCTTTCTCCCATCAGCAAGATGCTGCTGTCCGTGGCCGCCGCCATTTTAGCGCTGCGGATCACGTCCGCCATCGCCTCGCACTCATGCACCACGTCGTCAAAACTGTAGCTGGCGGCGTCGCCGTGGACTCTCGTCACCAATTTGGCGACATGTTTGAGCGAATTCATGGAAACGCTTATGCCCTTGATGTGGAACCCTTCTTCGTTATAGGGCGCCGTACTCATATAGAAAAAAACGTTTTTGCCGCCCTGCAGCAGCTGGACCGCTTTTTCATTCACGCGCACGCGGTTGTTGATGATATCCCAAAACTGTTTATTTTCCGGCCTTCGCTCGATGACGTCGTCCAGCGCCTCGTAAAAATAGTCCCGCCGCGGCAGCGACAGCATCTTTTTCACTTCCTCGCTAAGAGTCAGGATGCGGTTGCCGCCGATGGACTGATCCAGGGAAATGTTGCCGACACCCTCGGCAGCGTCGGCGGTGTTATCGACCTGAGTGAACCAAAACAGCTGCAGTTCTATGCCGCGCACGATAGAGACCGCCAGAGCCGGCGACAGTTCGCTCGCGTATTTTACCGGCGCGGCCAATACGATGCTGCACATAATGTCGCCGTTGTTCAGCCGCATCGGGGCGAACACAAAGGCGGCCCCGGTGAGAAAAGCGGCGTAATGCTCAAAGCCCGACATCTGCAAGCAAGCGCCTTGACGCATCCCGACGGAAAAAACATTCGCGCCGATCTGATCTTCCGCCCACTTGGTTCGCGCTTCAATCCGGCTGGCCGCCGCCCAAGTCAAAAAACGCTCGCCGCCGTACAGGCGCAACAAGGCGCCGTTATTAGCAAACAGGATGATGCCAACATTTTCCAGCAAATCGCTTCGAGCCAACGGCTCCAAAACACTGTTGGCATAAACAAAAAGCCGCTTGGTCTGACGTTTGATCTGCTCATAATTCGCCGCCGGCAATTTCTTCGGCAGCGCGTTCATAAAATCTATATTGTAACCGGCGCTGCGCTCCCAGGCCGCCCGAACCGTTTCGCCCAACATCCCCCAGCGCTCAGGCCGGCTATGCAGGCGCGCCCACTCTTCCTTCGTGCGGACAGGCTGGTTCATACGTCTTTATCAGACCGGTTTTCCTATTAAAATGTTATTCCTGATAAGGTCGATTTTGGTGATGACGCCGCGCACCGTGACGTCCCGGCCGAGTATATCGGTCAAAACGACCGTATCCCCTTTTACGTCTACCTCGCTGACGCTCTCGCACACCAAATTGCGCTGTCCGTCCGTCTCGGTCGTATACACCGCCGACAAACACATCAGCCTTCTCCCCCTCCCAGTAACGCCAGCGCCTCCGCCAGCGCGCCGCTGCCGCGCCTCAGTCCCTCGGCGCCGTCAGTCAGTTTGGCCGCCGCCGCCGTATGCCCGGCGCCGCGCAAAACGCTCGCCATATCCGTCAGTTCGGCGGCATGTTCTTGGTTGTGGACCAGCAAATATTTCATCATAGCCCGGATCCGCGTTATTTCCTCGGATTCAGCCTCATGTTTGTGCTCGTGATCGTGGTCGTGCGCATGGCTGTGTGTGTGATCATGCCCGTGCGCGTGGCTATGCCCGTGAGCGTGCTGTTCGCCGTCATGCTCATGAAAATGCTCATGCTCATGACTGTGTTCGTGCGAGTGTTCATGCCCATGGCCGTGAGAATAAACACTTGCGTGGGTGCGACCGCACTGCCCATGATTATGCTCATGCGGGTGTTCGTGATTATGACCGCACTCATGCGAATGTCCATGATTATGCTCATGCGAGTGTTCATGATTATGCTCATGTGAGTGTTCAGGTTTATTCATGCCGTCTCCTCGCTCGCCTAATATAACTTTTGAGTATACTGATACTCAAGATTATTATAACATCATTTACAGGCTAAACGCAATACTTTGTTTGTGGAAAAAATAACCATGCGGCCGCGGCGTTATCGTGTGAATGAAACTCTCAGTATAACTCTGTGTTATATCCAGCATTGAATTTTAATATTTGCAATAGTTCGAAAAGACTGTCATAATTCTTTCGACACAAGGAAAACTGTTCATGAACACAGGAGGTAAACATTGGAAACAATTCGCATTGGCGCGGGAGCGGGGATGGAAACCGATCGTCTTCAGCCGGCACTGGACCTAATTGTTAAAGGCAATATAGACTACATTGTTTTCGAATGCCTTGCGGAAAGAACGATTTCTTTAGCGCAACTGAGAAAGCTCGAAGATCCGAGCAAAGGCTATAACACGATGCTTGAATATCGCTTGGAAAAAGCACTGCCCTTGGCTTATCAGCACAATGTCAAAGTCATAACAAATATGGGGGCGGCAAATGTTCGAGCGGCGGCGGAGCTGGCTGTCAAGATTGCCGCCAAACATCAACTGCCGTTAAAAGTTGCAGCTGTCTATGGGGATGATATTTTTAGCAGAATTGATAAATACTATGAGTGTCCGCTCATGGAAAAACCGAATCTGAAACTAGGAGATCTGAAAGACTATATTGTATCAGCAAATGCGTATATTGGTTATGAAGGTATTTATGAAGCCTTAGAGAACGGCGCTGATGTGGTCATCACCGGACGCAGCACAGATACAGCGCTTTTTATGGCGCCCGCGATATACCGATTTGGTTGGCGGAACTCTTTAGATAAGACCGCGACTTGCGCTATCGCCGGTCACTTGATAGAGTGTTCCGCTCAGGTTTCGGGCGGATATTTCGCTGTACCCGGAAAAAAAGAAGTTCCAGATCTCTGGAATCTTGGGTTTCCAATTGCTGAAATAAATGAGCGGGGAGAAGTTTTTATAACCAAGCTGGAAGAAGCCGGCGGTTGTGTGACAACAGCGACTTGCAAAGAGCAGCTATTATATGAAATCCATGATCCGGCAAATTATTTAACTCCGGATGTTATTGCTGACTGCAGCAAAATATCTTTTGAGGAAATCGCAAAAGACAGAGTGAAAGTGACCGGTGTGACTGGCAAGCCTAAACCGGATACCCTCAAGGTCTCCGTGGGCTATCTGGACAGCTATATCGCCACTATTGAGGTCAGTTACGGCGGCTGGAAATGCGTTGAACGGGCCGAACTCCTAGTCGCGAGCGTTAAAAAACGGGTGGAAGCAATGTATGGGGAATCCGTACAAGAACTGCGAAGCGACATTATGGGAATCAATTCCTTGCTGCCAGGCAGGAGACCGCCATGTGAACAAGCGCTTTCTGAAGTGCGAGCGCGAGTAAGCATAAGAGTTAAGAATAAAAGAATAGCAGAAGAAATAATATATGAATGCGGTTCCAATGTCTTAAACGGCCCAGGCGGAGGTGGCGGGCGCGTTGAAAGCGTAAAAAGAGTGGTTAGCGTTCTGTCGATTTTGATTCCGGGTGAAGACGTGAACATCAATGTGGAGTATATGGAGGTTTAAATGAAATTGCTCGAAATTGCTCATTCGCGAACGGGTGACAAAGGCGATATTTCTAATATTTCAGTAATCGTTTACAATATGAAAGACTATGAACTGATTGCTGACAAAATCACGGCGACGCGAGTCAAAAACTTCTTTAAAGATATCGTTCACGGAGATGTTTTGCGGTATGAGATCCCTTCCATTGGCGCCTTGAACTTTGTTATGCATGGTGCGTTAGGAGGAGGTGTTACCCGGTCGCTGGCTATTGACCCGCATGGAAAGACGCTCAGCCAATTTTTGCTGGAAATTGACGTCTAATAACACCAGCTATCAAGGCAAAGAAGAGGAGGTGAAACATTGACGGCGGAATTGTTGCTCATGGGCTTCCCTGGTGTTCCTGATCGGTGCGGTCTTTCATGGTCCTCAATTGTTCTCTGTTCCATTGATAAGTACAAAATCCTGGTTGATCTGGGCGCTCCTATGGCCAGACGGCCTCTTCTGCGCGAACTGGCAAAAAGAAGTATTTCGTTACAAGAAATCAACATGATCCTTCTCACACATTTGCATTATGACCACATTATGAATTGCGACCTCTTTCCCGACGCCCTTTATGTATTCTCCGAAACAGAGTGGATTTACGCAAACTCAAGTGAGGACACTGCCATTTCTAAGTGGAGCATTCAAGCTTTGAACAGTTTTCAAAAGCAACTGTTAAAGAAGGACCATGAGACCATAATTCCTGGGGTTAAAGCACTCTTTACACCGGGGCATACTCCAGGCAGCGTAACCTATGTTTTGGATTGCGGTTCTGACAAGATGGCCATACTTGGCGACGCGATAAAGAATCGCGGAGAGTTGCAATCCGGGCTTACAAACAACTCTGCCGTTAGCCGGAATTTGCAGAAAATAATGCCCGAAGCGAATGTGTTGCTGCCTGGCCATGACTGCCGCCTAAGGATTAATGAGCTTAGTCGTGAAGTTGTGCCTATGGAAGAAAATGAAGTCAAGTTTGTCTTTGACGGCGGCATGACTGTAAATGGACAAAACCCAGTATGTCTGAGAGTTGATTAGGAGGTTACGGATGAAAAGGATAGCTATCTTGCTGTTTGTTATCATTACAGCCGTCGCTCTAACGGCTTGCGGTACGAGCGCCGGCAGCGGCCCGGCAAACTCTGGCGGCCAAGACTCAGGTACGACTGTGCAAACCAAGTATATGACTATTGGTTCCGGTGCGGCCACAACAGCTATTTACCCTTACTGGGTGGCCATTGGCAAAGCAATCTCTTCAGTTTACCCGGAATATGAGTTTACAGTTTCAGAGACCCAGGGGGCTATGGACATCGCAAATCGAATTCGTTCTGGCGAGGTGGATTTTGGTAATGGCGTAGCTTCCTCAGATTTTGAAAACTACATGGGAACAGGAGCCTTTGAGGGAGATCCCAATAAGGACAGCCGCGTGCTATGGTACTATGGCATGACGGTAATTGAGGTGCTTGTATCTCAAGAATCCGGGATAACGACTTTTTCTGAGTTGGATGGACAACGCTATAATTTTGGCGGCGTTGGAACCTCCATGGCTCAAATCACTGAACAAATCATTGACATCTCCGGCGCCAAGGTTCTCCCTTATGAAAGCAATAAGAATGATGCGGTAGACGCCTACGGCAACAAACAGATCGTTGGGTTGGCAGTTTCCGGTTCCATACCCAATAGCACGCATCTGCAAATGGCGTCAGTGATTCCTGTTCGCATTCTGCCTGTATCTGACGAACTGATGGCTAAATGTCTTGACGCGATGCCATTTCTGGTACCCGGAGTTATAAAAGCCGGAGAATATGACGACCTGACCGAAGATGTGCGGACAGTGAGGGTGATGCAGGGTTGCCAGTCTTCCGCCGCCGTGTCTCAGGAAGATGGATACAAGTTTATTAAAGCCGTTTATGGCGACGGCAAAAGCGTCTGGGCGGAAATCACTCCCGCTTATGCCGCCGAGGATGAAGTCGAACTGTTATTGAATTCGCCGATCCCGCTGCACGCCGGGGCTGTCCAATGGTTAGTGGAAAACGGGCGTGACGTTCCCGCAGAATTGATACCTCCCGAATACCAGCCTGTGAAGTGAACTGAACTAAGCTTTTTAGAAAATCAGGTCAGCAGTTGCCGCGCGGCATAGCGGCAGCTGCGGTCTGGTTCCTCGCGCCTTTTTTCGGAGGAAACCTAAGAGGAAACCCAAAGGAGAAGTGCTTTAAATGCGAGAATTAAGCAAAAATTGGAAATTAATCATCGGCATAGCTTCTGTCGCACTGGTCTTGTTTCAATTCTATGTCACCGCCACAGGGCTTCTGTCAGACCTGATTCAAAGACCTATCCATTTAGCTTTTGTACTCGGAATGTGCTTTATCTTGAAGCCGATTAATAAAAAAAGCGCCGATAATAAGAAAGTGCCGGCTTATGACATCGCGTTGTCATTGTTATCGATCATTGCCTGCCTCTATATTGTATTCCACAATAAAGATCTATTGCTCAGACCTTTGCAGTGGTTCAGCTATTTTGATAAAGCTTGGGCGATCCTTTTATTTATACTGATTTTGGAAGCAAGCCGGCGGGCGATTGGCTGGATCTTTCCGATAATGGGCGCCGTGCTGCTGATTTATGCAAAATATGGCATATATTTCCCTCCCGGCTGGCGGCATAAAGGCTTTTCTTTTGATTATCTCTTTCAGTTTTTATATCATATGTCAAACGGTTTTTGGGGGTCAATGGTGGGATTAGCCGCTACTTTGCTGGCTATGTTCGGTATTTTTGCCGCTATGTTGAGCATAACCGGCGGAGCTGACACATTCATCAAGCTGGGGTTGATGGCTACAGGAAGAATGGTGGGCGGGCCGGGTAAAGTTGCTGTGGTTGCGAGTTGTCTTTTTGGGATGGTTTCCGGCAGCGCAATGGGAAATGTGGTGGCGGTTGGGACGTTCACTATCCCGCTGATGAAGAAAGCCGGCTTCAAATCGGTTTGGGCGGGGGCCGTGGAAGCGGTGGTATCGACCGGCGGGCAGATAATGCCGCCGATCATGGCTTCTTCCGCTTTCATTATGGCTTCGCTTTTAGGAATAAGTTATTTGTCAATAGCGAAGGCGGCCATTGTGCCGGCGCTGCTTTACTTTGGCAGCGTGTTTATTTGCGTCCATTATTACGCAAAACGCCATGGGATAATGGGTATTGACGCCAAAGAAAAAATTAATGTCAGAGAGCTTTTAGTAATCCTGCTGCCGCTCACCATGTTTATGTTTTTTGTTTTTCGCGGTTACAGCGTCATGTACTCCGCGTATTACGCGACGTTGTTGGGCATTGCCACCTATATCGCAGTCTTCCTGTCTGCGGAGAAGAACCCGAAAGCTATTGCTGTAAAAACAGGCGGTATGCTTTACAATTTATCGA
Organism: Gracilibacteraceae bacterium; assembly: GCA_031266805.1. GTDB lineage: Bacteria > Bacillota > Desulfitobacteriia > Desulfitobacteriales > Syntrophobotulaceae > JAIRRL01. The sequence goes on along the minus strand of JAISAH010000084.1, from coordinate 26,142 downwards.
ACAACGGCGCCAAAAATATAGTGGATATGACAGTTCTAATGACAGGAGCGCAGATTAGTATCTCATTAATCAATACTACAGGTATTGGCATCAAAATATCAGACTGGATTGTTGGGTTGGGTCAATCGAGCCTTTTCCTGTGTCTTTTCTTTTCCATGATCGTTTGCATCATTCTTGGCATGGGACTGCCGACAGCCGCTGTCTATGTGATTGCCGCCGCCATTTTGGTGCCGCCCTTGAGTTCCTTGGGAGTAAATACTTTTGTCGCTCACATGTTCATGATCTATTTCTCAGCGCTGGCTACGATTACCCCGCCTGTTTGTTCAGCGGTCTACATGGCTTCGGCTATATCCGGCGCCAATTGGGTAAAAACCGGGTTTACCGCTGTGGGGATTGCCCTTCCCGCCTTTGTAGTCCCCTTTTTCTTTGTGCAAAACGAAGCGCTGCTGCTAAGGAGTACTCCGGTAGAAAACCTGATCGCCGTCGTAACCGCGGTGGTCGGCGTATATTTCATTGGTGTTGGTATGGTTGGATTCTTCGATCGATTAATCAAAATGCCATTGCGCTTTTGCAGCGTGGCAGGCGGTCTCCTGCTTTTATATCCATCTTGGTACATCAGTCTTTTCGGCGTTTTGATCGGCGTGATGTCCCTGATTCTGAATCGCTTTTTGCAAAAGAAACCGAATTTTGCTTCTCCATCATGATTCGCCCAATAACAGTTTTCGCAGTTTCGATAAACTCCAACGCAGCCAAAGAAGGAGGGGTGCTTCCCGGGTAAGCCATGACCAGCGACCGAAGGATTCTTTTTTCGCGCAAGCGGCAGAAAGTGACAGCGTCACTGTTCCGTTGATCAATAAGTACTTCGGGAACAAAGCCGACGCCCAGACCATTCATTACGTATGAGTAAAGAGTATCCCAACTGACCGTCTCAAAAACAATATTGGGGACAAACCCCGCCTCATGGCATAACTCCAAGGCTTGAGCCGTAAAGCGTGAATGCTTTTTTAAAAAAATGAACGGCGCCTCCCTGAGTTGAGAAAGATCAATGGCTGGAACAGACTGGATTGCAGAGCAATCGCTTAATTGGAGTTTTTCAATCTGTTTATTGGGAATAGCCAAAAATACTTCTTCTTGAGATATTGTTTGGTAATCTAATCCGTCCACGATAACCGGCGAGGGAACTAAACAGAGATCCAAATCAAAGGAGGCTGTCATTTTTTCTGCTTCCAGCGCGGAAACCATATCCTCCACGCAGACTTCCGCCTGGGAAACAAGATGGAAGGAGGATAAGACCCGGGATAGATAATGCCGGCTATAAAGCCGGGTCGTCCCAACGTGCAAAACAGCCTTGCCTTGTGTATCAAAATGCGTCAGTTTATATTGCAATTCTTGCGCGTGTTTCAACAGGTTTGCGCCTTCGCTGACCAAGAGGTCGCCGGCCGGAGTAAGACTCAGGCAACTGTTTTTGGCCCTGTTAAAGAGAGTCACACCCAATTCTTTTTCCAGCCGAATAATGTACTGGCTGAGAGCAGGCTGACTGATGTATAACGACTCGGCCGCCTGGCTAAAACTGGAAAACTCCGCTACTTTAGTGACATACAGAATATCTTTAAGTGTCATTCCGTGCGCCTTTCCATTCTGTCACCCGCCGCAAAACCAGTATTGTTAAAAAAAATTATATCAGAACAGGAGGCTAAATGCAACAGCTTTTCGCTTATGAATACCTAGCCAATATGTTAAAAGAATATGATGTTTCCCATGTTTTTCACATGGAGGCCATGCTGCGCCTGTCCCTTCGAGAAATGGAAAATTTAGGGATAACGCCGATCCTTGCGCACAGCGAGGCCGGGGCGGGCTATATGGCTGACGGATATGCGCGAATAACCGGCAAGCCGGGGATATGTCTGGCTCAATCTGTTGGCGCGGCTAATATGGCAGGGGCGATCATGGACGCCTACCTCGCCTGCTCGCCGGTCATCGTCATGACAGGAAAGAAACTCCCGTTTCAGCAGCATCGAAATGCCTATCAGGAATCAGATCACCGTTTATTTTTTGAGGCCATCACTAAATTCAATGCTTGCGTCGATACGCCGGAGCAACTGCCATACCTGATTCGGCAGTGCTTTCGCGCCGCGACGACTGGGAAACCCCGTCCGGTCCACTTGGATATTCCCAACCGGATGGGGCGAACCACAGAAAAAGCGGCAGTCCCTGAAGATTTATTGATTGATCCTATGTATAAGCGCTGTCCGGCCTTTAGACCCGGCGCGGATGAGGCCAGCCTGATTGAAGCTTCATCTGCGCTCGCGACAGCTCGGAAGCCGATTTTGGTGATTGGCCGAGGCGTCCTTATTTCTGAAGCCGGCGGCGCCATCAAGGATTTAGCCGTCAAGGCGAGCATACCGATGGCGGCGACCCCTGACGGAAAAACAGCAGTCGATGAAAATCATGAACTTTGGATCGGGATCTGCGGCGACTATGGTATGAATTGCGCAAACCGCGCTATTGCGGAAGCTGATCTTGTGATTTATTTTGGCAGCCAGATATCGGATCAAACTACTCTTAATTGGCAATGCCCTTTGCCCGGCACAAAAATAATCCAGGTTGATATTGAGCCCAGTGAACTGGGGCGTAATTACCCGAATACAATCGCCCTGCTGGGAGACGCCGGAACAGTAGCCCGGCAATTGACAGAATTGATTCCTGCCCAAGACCGGGCGGAATGGTGTACGGTCTTGCGCACTTATTACCAAGAAACTTGCCGCGATTATGAAAAAAGGTTTCTGGCAATATCTCCCAAATTAAGACCGGACAGATTGTGCGCCGAGATTGGCAGAGTATTGCCAGACAACGCGGTCATCGTTTCGGATACCGGATATTCCGCTATTTGGACGGCGACGATGATGCGACTAAAAACGACCCAAAAATATTTGCGCTCCGCGGGAACCCTAGGCTGGGCTTTCCCTGCTTCCCTAGGGGTAAAATGCGGCGCTCCTGACAGACCGGTTCTTTGTTTCACAGGCGACGGCGGTTTTTATTATCACCTCAGCGAAATGGAGACCGCCGCCAGATATGGCATTCGCACCGTTACCATCGTCAACAACAATAACGCGCTCGGTCAATGCGTTCCTGATTTGCAGACCGTATTCACCGATTCTGAACAATGTGCCCGCCGGTATGAATTCACTCCCGTCAATTTCACGAAAATAGCGGCGGAAATGGGTTTTTACGCGCAAAGAGTTACTGAAGCCCAAGAAGTGGCCGCCGCGTTACAATCTGCCTTCGCCTCAAGCAAGCCCGCGCTGATTGAGGCCATAACAGACGTAGAAACCCCTATCCCTCAGCCAAAATAAGGAAATAGTCATGCGGAAAAGCAAAATAATGAGCGCGGCGCAAGCCGTTGCTAATATTAGAGACAACCAGACCGTCATGGTGGGCGGTTTTGGTCGCAGCGGCACACCGTTTGCTTTGGTGCAAGCTCTGGTTGAGTCAGGGCGCATGGGTTTAACTATTATTTCTAATGATCTGGGATCGCCGCGCGAAGGCTTGGGGTTGTTACTAAACGGCGGTCAAGTTAGTTCCCTGATCGGCAGTTTTTATAATTGGAATCCCGAAGCAATAAAAGCTTATAACGAGGGAGCCATTCAAGTCAAACTTATGCCGCAGGGCACCTTCAGTGAGTCCATCCGATCCGCAGGCGCGGGCATACCGGCTTACTATACTTTAGCCTCAGCCGGCACGGAACTGGGCAAAGACAAAGAAACAAGGATATTCAACCAGCGAACCTATGTGCTGGAAGAAGCGCTTAGAGCTGATGTTGCTCTTATTGAAGCCCGCGTCGCTGATCCGCTTGGCAATCTGGTTTATTGCAAAACCGCGCGCAATTTTAACCCGCTGATGGCCGCCGCCGCTTCATACACTATTGCGCAGGTTCAAGAAATCGTGGAGTTGGGCGCCCTTGACCCGGAGGTAATTGTAACGCCCCATGTCTATGTGAACGCTATTGTCAAGGAGGAACACGCATGACTCAACCCGCTGAGGTTCCGGCGAGGATTGCCAGAAATGCGGCCGCTCTCTTCAATGAGGTTAGTGATACCTTTGTTATGAACCTTGGGGTTGGCATTCCGACACTGGTCGCTGATTATGTAACGAATGAGAATATATTCGTTATGACGGAGAACGGCATGATTGGGACAGGAAAATCAGCAACGCCAGAGGAAGCTCATCCTCAGTTGATTAACGCCAGCCGTCAACTGGTACGCGAAACACCAGGCTGTGTTTATCTGGACAGCGCCGAGGCCTTTGGCCTAATCCGCAGCGGTCGGGTGGACGCCACCGTGTTGGGTGCGTTTCAAGTGGACCAACACGGTAATATAGCCAACTGGATCATACCCGGCGGCAAGCAGCTTGGCGTCGGCGGCGCTATGGATTTGGTTGCGGGGGCCAAACAAGTCGTGATCGCCATGACTCATGCCAATAACGGTAAAAGCAAGTTGGTTAGGGAGTGTTCACTGCCCGTCACCGGATTCACAGAAGCCGATATCGTCGTTACAGAAATGGGCGTCTTTTTCTATGAAGACGGTCATTATATCCTAAGGAAAATAGCTGCAGACGCCACGATCGAGCAAATCAGACAAACTACGGAACTGGAATTCTTATGCGCAGCTAAATTGGAAACCATGCTTCCTTAACCGTATAACTAATGAATTGAGGCAAAATAATGAATGAAGCGGTAATAGTTGATTTTGTCCGAACTCCTATCGGTACAATCGGTGGCTCTTTGAAAAATGTTCAGCCGGAAACCCTGCTGGCGGCAGCTTTCACAGCAATAATGCAGAGAACGAATCTGGCGCCGCACACTGTCGATGAAGTAATTGCCGGTCAAGCCAAACAGAGTTCGGATCAGCCGAATATTGCCCGGCTGTCAGCTTTATTGGCCGGATTGCCCGAAGATACGCCCGCCTTTACGGTGCATCGCCAGTGTGCCTCCAGTATGCAAGCCTTGCTTTCCGCCCAGCAGCAAATTCAATGCGGGTATTCGGAAATAGTATTAGTTGGCGGCGTAGAGAGCATGAGTACTGCTTCGTTTTATCTCCGCAACGCTCGTTTTGGGATCGGCAATGGGAATTGTGAATTTTTGGATCCTAATACTGAGAGTCAGCCCCGCAGTCAGCCTGTTTCAGTTTATGGCTCTTTTAATATGATCCAAACTGCCGATCGAATAGCGGAATTATACCAGATTAGCCGCGAAGAGTGCGATGAGTTTTCCCTTTGCAGTCAAAAAAAGGCTGTTTTGGCAACCGACAGCGGCCGCTTTGAGACGGAGATTATTCCGGTTACTATACCGCAAATCAAAGGGGAATCCAAGCTTTTCAATACCGATGAATACCCGAAGCGAGACGTGGATCTGGAAAAAATGAAAAAATTGAAGTCGATTTTTAACGGGGGAGTGACGACTGCCGGAAACGCTTCCGGTCGCAATGACGGAGCGGCGGCGGCTCTGCTCATGACACCAGAAAAAGCCAAACAATACCATTTACGCCCGCTGGCTCGCCTTATCGCTGGCTGCGCTGCCGGCGTTGATCCACGTGTCATGGGCATCGGGCCGGTAGCCTCGACTAAACTTTTGATGAAAAAACTTCTCTCGTCTCAGGGGATTGACTTGTCGGATTTTGAATTGATAGAGATCAACGAAGCCTTCGCGGCGCAGGCACTAGCCTGTATTCGTGAATTAAACCTTGAGCCGGAAAAAGTGAATGTAAACGGCGGAGCAATCGCTTTGGGTCATCCAATTGGGTGTTCCGGTCTGCGGATTTGTTGTACTCTTATCCATGAAATGCGCAAACGCAATTCGCGGTTAGGGTTGGGAACAATTTGCGCCGCCGGTGGTCTGGGTATGTCTATGGCGTTTGAAAGCTTATAAAATTGAGGAGGTTAAAGCAGATGAGCGAGTTGAAGCGCATGAAATTTTTGGCTGGAGGTCAATGGCTGGAATCAAAAACCGGACAATATACGCCGGTGTATAATCCGAGTACTGGCGATAAGCAGGCGGAAATTCCCAGCTGCTCCGTTGAAGAAGTAGAATTTGCCATCGCTTGCGCGAAAAAAGCCTTTCCGGGCTGGCGTGATGTTCCGGTTATGAAACGAGTTCAGATTATGTATAAGTTTAGGGAACTCCTTAATGAACATTTTGACGAGCTGACGGAATTATGCGCGCGCGAACATGGAAAATGCTGGTCGGAAGCAGCCGGCGATCTGGCCAAAGTAAAAGAACCCGTCGAACTGGTCTGCGGTCTGCCTTCTTTAATTATGGGCGAGAGCATGATGGATACGTCCTCAGGTTATGATTCGGTCTCTTATCGGGAACCGCTGGGGGTTTTCGCGGGCATCGCCCCCTTTAACTTCCCGGGTATGATTCCTATGGGTTGGATGACTCCGCTTTGCATTGGCACCGGTAACACGATAGTCATAAAAGCGGCGTCCAAAACCCCGCTCACAGCGCTGCGTCTGGCTGAACTGTGGCAGGAAGCCGGTTTACCAGATGGAGTACTGAATATTGTTACTTGCAGCCGGCGCGAATCAGAGATTTTCCTTACTCATCCCAGCGTCAAGGGAATCTGTTTTGTGGGAACCACTGCCGTTGGCAAACACATCTATGGTATCGCCGCCGCCCACGGGAAACGGGTACAAGCGCAAACCGAAGCCAAGAATCATGCCTTGGTGCTGGAAGATACGCCATTGGAACGAACCGCCCGCGGGATTATTAACGCTGCGTATGGGTGCGCCGGCGAACGCTGCATGGCCTTGCCAGTCGTCGTTGCTCAGGAAAGCGTCGCTGACAAACTGGTTACTCTCATCAAAGAATATGCGCAGGCACTTAAAATCGGGCCGGCTTATGAACAAACTACCGAATTGGGTCCTGTGGTAGACGCCGCTCATAAAGCTCGGGTATGCGACTGGATCGCGAAAGGCGTCGCTGAAGGCGCGGAACTCGTTCTGGATGGGCGAAACATTATTGTCCCTGGTTTTGAAAACGGTTTTTATCTGGGCCCAACAATTTTTGATCATGTAACTGAGGAAATGAGCGTGGGACAAGAAGAGATTTTTGGCCCGGTGCTTTGTGTTAAACGCTGCCGCGATTTCGAAGAGGGGTTAGCTATGATGAACCGCAACCCTTTCGCCAACGGCTCTGTCATCTACACTCAGAACGGCCTTTACGCCCGAGAATTCGTTCGCCGAACAGATGGCGGTCTTGTAGGAATCAATGTCGGAATCCCTGTTCCGGTCGGCATTTTTCCTTTCTCAGGACACAAAGACTCATTTTTTGGCGATCTTCATTGCCTCGGTAAAGATGGGGTTAGCTTCTTCACTGAAACCAAGGTCGTTACCACGCACTGGTTTAACGAAGATGATAAAAAAGCCACTCAAATTGATTCCTGGGAAGGATCAGTTGGCGGAAGCTTATAAGCGGTTGAACCAAACCAGAAGTCCTCGTGGGGCAAGGGAATTACTCCTTGCCCAACTCGCCTCTCTCAATTCTCAACTCTCAACTCTCTCGTTCCCTCCCGCAATTTACGGTTGACGGCGCTAATCAGCGCGTTGACGGACGCCGCCATGATATCCGTGTGTACGCCGGCGCCCCAGTAGGTTCGCCCGTCTTCGTCCCGGACGCTCACATAGGCGATGGCCTGGGCCGTGGAGCCTTCGCCCAGCGCGTGTTCCTTATAGGTCAGATCCGTATAGCGGATGCCCAGCAAAGACTGCACGGCGTTGCTTATGGCGTCAAACCGCCCGTTGCCGCTGCCCTCGCCCGCCAGTTTTTCCCCCTGCCGTTCCAGTTCCAGCCGCGCGCGCATGTGATCGTTGCGCTGGAATTGGTAATCGGCGGCGCGGACGGGTTCTTCCAGATTTATATATTCCGCCCGGAAAATATCATAAACATCCTGCGGCAAGAGTTCGCGGCGTTCCCGGTCGGAGACGCCCTTGACCAGATAGCCCAGTTCCTCGCGCAGTTTGGCGGGCAGTTCCAGACCGAACTGCTGCTCCAGCACATAAGCGACGCCGCCTTTGCCTGACTGGCTGTTGATGCGGATCACGTCGCCTTCGTATTCCCGGCCGATGTCCTGGGGGTCGATGGGCAGATAGGGCACGGCCCAATGCTCGGTCAAATGCTCCTCATGCCATTTCATCCCCTTGGCGATGGCGTCCTGATGCGAGCCGGAAAAAGCGGCGAACACCAGCTTGCCGCCGTAGGGCTGGCGTTCGTACACGCGCATCCCCGTCAGTTTTTCATACATGGCGACGACTTCCGGCATGTTTTCCAGATCGAGGAGGGGATCGACGCCGTGAGCGTACATATTCAGGGCCAAAGTCACAATATCGACGTTGCCCGTGCGCTCCCCGTTGCCGAACAGCGTGCCCTCCACCCGCTGCGCGCCGGCCAGCAGCCCGAGTTCCGTGTCCGCCACAGCGCAGCCGCGGTCGTTATGCGGATGCTGGGAGAGGACGACGTGGGGGCGGTATTTCATATTATCGCTCATAAACTCGATCTGGGAAGCGTAAACATGCGGCAGCGACATGGAAACGGTCACGGGCAGATTGATGATGACCGGGCTGTCCGCCGCCGGCCGCCAGATGTCCAGCACGGCGTTGCAGATCTCCAGCGCGTATTCCATCTCCGTCCCCGTAAAACTCTCGGGCGAATACTCAAAACGGAATTCCCCCGGCGTTTGCCGCGCGTACTCCGCCAGAAGACGGGCGCCGCTAACGGCGATCTCGGTTATTTCCGCCCGCGGTTTTTGGAAAACCTGTTCCCGCTGGGCGAGGGAAGTGGAGTTGTAAAGATGGACGACGGCTTTTTTTACGCCGCGCAGAGCGGCAAAAGTTTTATCTATGATATGCTCCCGCGACTGGGTCAGCACCTGCACGGTCACGTCCGCCGGGATCAGATCCCGCTCGATCAGCGCGCGCAGAAAGGCGTACTCCGTGTCGGAAGAGGCCGGAAAACCCACTTCGATCTCCTTGAAGCCGAGACGGACGAGGAAGCTGAAAAACTCCAGTTTTTCCGCTAGGCTCATCGGCACGACCAGAGCCTGATTGCCGTCGCGCAAATCGACGCTGCACCAAGCCGGCGCCCGCGTGATATATTCTTCCCGCGCCCACCTGTATGCGTTCACCGGGGGCATGAAATAACCCCGGCGGTATTTTTGGTGATTTTTCATGGCTGTGTTATCCTTTCGCCAAGCGTCTAAACGCTCTATTAAATTATCGTTCAGTCTACATTATTTTACTGATATTGTCAAGCCGCCCGGCAGGAAATAAATGTAATTATCGGCGTCTTGAATAATGCGCGGCAATGAGTTATACTTAGCGCATACATTGATCATCCGCGGCGGGAAGCGCTGTCAGGAGAGAGGCGGTTATGAAAGAAATATTGACGATAGCCTTGCCCAAGGGTAAACTGCTGGCGCGGTCGCTGGAGCTGCTGCAGGGATGCGGTATCCCCTGCGCCGGCGTGGCGCGGGAATCGCGCCGGCTGACATTCGATTTCCCGGCGCGCCGGACGCGGCTCATCATTTGCCGGCCGACGGATATCCCGACTTATGTGGAATACGGGGCGGCCGACGCCGGATTTGTGGGAAAAGACACCATCGTGGAGCAGAACCGGGATGTGGCGGAATTGCTGGATCTGAAATTCGGGGCCTGCCGTTTTATGGTGGCGGCGCCGGAAGAATCGCTGCCGCCGCGCCGGCCTGACGGAAGCTATGATCTGAAAGCGTTCAACCGGATGCGCGTCGCCACAAAATTCCCCCGGGTCGCCAGGCTGTTTTTTAACGAACAGGGGATGCAGGTGACGACCATCAAGCTGCACGGCAATATCGAGCTGGCGCCGAAGGTGGGGCTGGCGGAGATGATCGTGGACATCGTTTCTTCGGGGGCCACGCTGAAAGAAAACCGGCTGGTGGAAATAGCGCCGATTTTCGAGGCCACGACCCGGCTGATCGCCAATCGGGTGACGTACCGCCTGCGGTTTGACGCGATCCGCGCCCTGAGCGACGGCCTGCGTGAGCAGCTGGGCGGCCCCGAGACGGAGGTGAAAGCGGGATGAAGGAGATCGTCAGACTCGCCGACTGGGACCCGGCGGCGATGCGGGGGGCCTATGCGGACGAGGCTGAGGTGGCGGAGACGGTCGCCGGTATTCTGGCCCGCGTGGCTGCGCAAAAAGACGAGGCGCTCTACGAGCTGACCGCGCTTTTCGACGGGGCCGATCTGCGGAAAACCGGTCTACGCGTGACGGAGGAGGAAACCGCGCGGGCCTACGCCGCGGTAACGGAGGAATGGCTGGCCGCCTTGCGCGCGGCGCTGAAGAATATCCGCTCTTACCATGAAAAACAAAAGCGCGTTTCCTGGCTGGAACCGGCGGCCGGCGGCGCCATGCTCGGGCAGCTCGTCCGCCCGCTTGAGAGCGTGGGGATCTATGTGCCCGGCGGCCAGGCGTCGTATCCCTCGTCGGTGCTGATGAACGCCGTGCCGGCGGCCGTGGCCGGAGTGGCGCGCGTCGTCATGACTTCGCCGCCGCGGCGGGACGGGACGCTGAGCGCGGAAGTGCTTGTGGCCGCGCGGGAATGCGGCGTGGCGGAAATCTACAAGATCGGCGGGGCGCAGGCCATAGCCGCCCTCGCTTTTGGCACGCCGGCCGTCGCCCCGGTGGATAAAATAACGGGGCCGGGCAACGTATATGTGACCCAGGCCAAAAAACAGGTCTACGGGCGCGTGGATATCGACATGCTGGCCGGTCCGAGCGAGATCGTCATTCTGGCCGATGAAACGGGCGATCCGGCCTTTTTGGCCGCCGACCTCCTGGCCCAGGCCGAGCATGACGCCCGCGCCTGCGCCGTCTGCATTTCGCCGCGCCTCCCCTTGCTGCGGGCGGTGGCGGCGGAAGTGGAAACGCAGCTGACCGGGCTGCCGCGGGAAAATATCGCCCGCCGTTCCTGGGAGGATAACGGCGCCCTGATCTGGGCCGATTCGCTCGCCCAGTGCCTGGATCTGGTCAACGCCCTCGCGCCGGAACACCTGGAGCTGGCCGTGGCGGACCCTTTCGTCTGGCTGGGGCGGGTGCGGAGCGCCGGAGCGGTTTTTCTCGGCGCGCACACGCCGGAACCGGTTGGGGATTATTTTGCCGGGCCTGATCATATTTTGCCGACCGGCGGAACGGCGCGTTTTCACTCCGTATTGGACGTGGATACTTTTCTGAAAAAAATCAGCGTCCTGCATTACTCGCCGGAAGCCCTGCAAGCCGCCGAGGGCCAGATCGCCCTGCTGGCGCGGAGCGAGGGACTGGAGGCGCACGCTAGGGCCGTGGAACGGAGGAGGGGAGCGCGATGCTAACTGAACGGCTGCGGCCGAATATACGGACCCTGAAGCCGTACAGCCCGGGCGCGGGCGGCGGAATCAAGCTGGACGCCAACGAGAACCCGTTTCCCTGGCCGGAGGGCCTGGCGGCGGAGATCGCGGCCGGTCTGGAGCCGAACCGCTATCCGGACGGCGGGGCCATCGCGCTGCGCGAGGCTTTGGCGGCGCGCTTCGGTTTGCGGCGGGAGGAGATCATCGCGGGCAACGGTTTGGACGAGTTGATTGCTCTCGTCTTGCAGACTTTCGGCGGCCCGGGGCGGGCCCTGCTCATCCAGCCGCCGACTTTCGGCGTTTACGCGATCTCGGCCGCCGTGACCGAGACGCCGCTCTTAGAGGCGCCGCTGGCTGCGGAGGGGCAGGCGCTGGATCTGGATAAAATGCTCGCTCTCTGCCGGGAAAACCCGGTGGCGGTCATAATCGTCTGCAACCCGAACAACCCGACCGGGGCCTTGTTTCCCCGGGAGGAGATAGAGCGCCTGCTCCGGGAAAGCGGGGCGCTGGTGGTGGCGGATGAGGCTTACGGCGAGTTTGCCGGGGCGGAGGCCTCCATGCTCCCTTTTATCCATAAATACCAAAATTTACTTATAATGAAAACGTTTTCCAAGGCGTTCGGCATGGCGGGCCTGCGGCTCGGTTATATTTGCGGGCCGGCGGCGGCGGTGGCCATGCTGAACCGGGCGCGGCAGACCTTCAACGTGAACTCTTTCACCCAAAAGGCCGGTCTGGCGGTCCTCCGGCGGGCGGCGGCCTATGAGGAGCAGGTCGCCCTGCTGCGGGCGGAAACGGAGAGGCTATATCTGGGGCTCAAGGCGCTGCCCGGCCTGAAAGTCTGGCCGACGCGGGCGAATTTCGTCCTTTTTCGGCCCGGGGACGCGGCCGGGTGGAGCGAGGCCCTGCGCGCCCGCGGGTTTGCCGTGCGGCTGCTGGAGGGTTTGCCGGGACTGGGCTCGTGCCTGCGCGTCAGCGCCGGGACGCCGGAGGAAACCGGGGCGTTTTTGCGGGCGGCCGCCAGTATAGCCCAGACCGACAAGGGGTGCGTGGATTCCGGGCGGGGCCCGGAATGACGGGTGAAGGGGGGATCTTGATGCGGGAAGCGAAATTGGAGCGCCGGACGCTGGAGACGGAGATCAGCGCGCGGCTGCGTTTGGACGGCGGCGGGGAGGCGGCGGCCGACACGGGGATCGGTTTTTTTGACCATATGCTCACGGCCTGGTGCCGCTTCGCCCTGTTCGATCTGGAACTGAAAGCGCGGGGGGATCTGGCGGTGGACGCCCATCACACGGTGGAAGACTGCGGGATCGTCCTAGGGCGGCTGCTCGCGGACGCCCTAGGCGAAAAAAAAGGCGTGCGGCGGGTTGCCGGCGCTCTTTTGCCGATGGATGAGGCGCTGGCGCAAGTAGCGGTGGATTTTTCCGGCAGGGGATTTCTCGCCTGGAATGTCCCGCCGCTCACCGGGACGGCGGGGGCTTTTCCCTGCGAACTGGCCGAGGAATTTTTCCGGGCGCTGGCCGTGAACGCGGGCGCCACGCTGCACATTACCCTTCAGGCCGGGCGGAACCGGCATCATATTTTGGAAAGCATATTCAAAGGCACCGGTTTGGCGATGGGCGAGGCCGCGGCCCTTGATCCGCGCGTGCGCGGCGTGTTTTCCACGAAAGGCGTTCTGTGACGGCGGCAACGGCGGGGAGAGCGGCGGCGGCTGGGAGGGCGCTATGATCGGGATCGTGGATTACGACCGCGGTAATCTGCACAGCGTGTATAAGGCTTTGCGACGCCTAGGCTATGAGGCGCGTATCCTGCGGGAACCGGCGGAAGCCGCCGCCGTCCGCGGTCTGATCTTGCCCGGGGTCGGCGCTTTTGCCGACGCCATGGGCGCTCTGACCGGCAGGGGCTGGATCGAGCCGCTGCATGATTTTGTCCGCTCGGGCCGCCCGTTTTTCGGCATCTGCCTCGGTATGCAGATTTTGTTCGACGCGGGGGAGGAACACGGGGAACACGCGGGGCTGGGCCTCTTGCCCGGCCGGGTCGTGCGCTTCGCCTCCGCTCTCAAAGTGCCGCATATGGGCTGGAACAATCTGCGGATCGTCAGGGAAAACCCTCTGTTCGCCGGGATCCCGCAGGATTCGTTTTTTTATTTTGTCCATTCTTTTTACGCGGCCCCCTCTGAGGCGGACTGCTGCGCCGGCGTCTGCGCTTACGGCGGGGAATTCGCGGCGCTGGTCGGCCGGGACAACGTCTGGGGGACGCAGTTTCATCCCGAAAAATCAAGCCGCTGGGGGCTGCGTGTATTGGATAATTTTGGAAAGTGGGTGGAGAGCGGTGCGCCTATACCCGGCCATTGATTTAAAAGACGGACAGGTCGTGCGGCTGGCGCAGGGTAAAATGGAAACGGCGACCGTTTACGCCGCCGACCCGGCGGCGGTCGCGCGCGAGTTTGCCGCCGCCGGCGCCGAGTTTTTGCATGTGGTGGATCTGGACGGGGCTTTTGCCGGCCAACCGGTGAACGACGCGGCTCTGCGCGCCGTCGTCGCGGCCGCGCCTCTCAAAGTGCAGACCGGCGGCGGCGTCCGCACGCTGGCCCGGGCGGAGGAACTGCTGGCTTTGGGCGTGGAGCGGGTGGTGCTCGGCACGGCCGCCGCTAGGGACCCGGAATTGATGCGGGAAGCCGTGCGCCGCTTCGGCCCGGAACATATAGTCGCGGGCATCGACGCCCAGGACGGGCGCGTCCGGGTCCAGGGCTGGGGGGCGGACGAGGGCCTGACCGCGGCGGAGCTGGGACGGATCATGAAGGAATGCGGGGCGGCCGTGGCTGTTTATACGGATATCGCCCGGGACGGGATGCTGACGGGGCCGAATATCGAGGCTTCCGTCCGCTTGGCGGCGGAAACCGGGCTGCGGGTGATCGTGAGCGGCGGCGTCTCCGCGCTGGAGGATCTGCGCCGCGTATGCGCGGCCGCGGCCGGCGGGGCGGGGCTGGACGGCGTTATCGTCGGCCGGGCCCTATACGGCGGGGCTTTTACGCTGCCAGAGGCGCTCAGTCTGTGGCGGGAAGGAGAGCGGGCGTGTTAGCGAAACGGATCATCCCCTGTCTGGACGTGCATGAGGGGCGCGTGGTCAAAGGAACGAATTTTGTCAATCTGCGCGACGCGGGCGATCCGGTGGAATTGGCGGCGCTCTACGACCGGGAAGGCGCGGACGAGCTGGTTTTCCTGGATATTTCCGCTTCGGCGGAGGGGCGGGCTACCATGGCGGACGTGGCGCGCCGCACGGCGGAAAACGTCTACATCCCTTTTACCGTCGGGGGCGGCATTCGCGCGATCGAAGATATTCGCCGCCTGTTGCGGGCCGGCGCCGACAAGGTGTCCCTCAATACGGCGGCGGTGCGGGATCCGCGTCTCATCGGCGAGGGGGCGCGCGCTTTTGGCAGCCAATGTATTGTTTTGGCCGTGGACGCGCGGCGGCGCGGGCCGGGGGAATGGGAGGTCTATATCAACGGCGGCCGCACGCCGACGGGGCTGGACGCCCTGGAATGGATAAAACGGGCGGAACAGCTCGGCGCGGGCGAGATCCTCCTGACCTCGATGGACAGAGACGGCACCAAGGAAGGCTATGACAACGAGCTGAACCGCGCCGTCAGCCGTCTGACACGTCTGCCGCTCATCGCCAGCGGCGGGGTCGGCGCTCCGGAAGATCTGGCGGAAGGTTTTTTGGCGGGCGAGGCCGACGCGGCGCTGGCGGCGTCGATTTTTCACTACGGCGAGTACAGTATCCGCGAGTGCAAGGAGTATCTGGCGGCGCGGGGCGTGGCCGTGAGACGGATGGAGGCGCCGGTATGATCTGGATGGACGATATAAAATGGAACGCCGAGGGGCTGATTCCCGCCGTGGCGCAGGACGAGGAGAGCGGGGCCGTACTCATGCTGGCCTGGATGAACCGGGAAGCGCTGGCGGCGACGCTGCGGGAAGGCCGGGCCTGTTATTACAGCCGCAGCCGGGGCGAGTTGTGGCGCAAAGGGGAAACCTCCGGGCATTTTCAGGAATTGCGCGCCC
Source organism: Gracilibacteraceae bacterium (assembly GCA_031266805.1). Classification (GTDB taxonomy): domain Bacteria; phylum Bacillota; class Desulfitobacteriia; order Desulfitobacteriales; family Syntrophobotulaceae; genus JAIRRL01. Next base: position 10,678 of record JAISAH010000084.1, on the reverse strand, counting down.
TGCGGCTGGACTGTGACAAAGACAGCGTTTTGCTCATCGTGCGCCAAAGCGGCGTCGCCTGCCATGAAGGGCATTTTTCTTGTTTCCATAATTTACCACCAGAAATGGCGGACGGCGGTTGGCTGACGCTCGGCGCGGCGGGGGAAGTCCCGCCTCTGGCGCTGGGGCCCGTGCTGGAGGCGCTGGCGGCGCTGATAGACGAGCGGCGGCGGGAAATGCCCCCCGGCGCTTACACGACGTATTTGTTTGAGCAAGGGTTGGATAAGATCCTGAAAAAAGTGGGCGAGGAGAGCGCGGAGGTGATCATCGCCGCCAAAAACCGCGTGCCGGCGGAACTCCGCTACGAGACCGCGGATTTGTTTTACCATCTGCTGGTGCTGCTGGCCCAGCAGGGCCTGAGCCTGGCGGAGGTGGCGGCGGAACTCGCCGGTCGAAGAAAGTAAGGGAGGAACGACATGCGTTACGCGACGCAAATGGAAGCGGCCCGGCGCGGCTGCATCACCAAGGAAATAGAAACGGTCGCCGGAAAAGAGGGGCGGACCGCGGAGGAGATCAGGGCGCTCGCGGCCAAGGGGGTCGTGGTCATTCCCGCTAACCGCGGCCATGCAGCGCTGAGCGCGGAAGGCGTCGGCTCCATGCTGCGGACCAAGATCAACGTGAATCTGGGCGTGTCCAAAGACCGCAAAGATTATGATATGGAAATAGAAAAGGTGAGCGCCGCCGTCGCCATGGGCGCGCACGCCATCATGGACCTGAGCTCGCATGGCGATACGCGCGAGTTTCGCCGCCGGCTGGTGCGGGATTGTCCCGCCGCTATCGGGACGGTGCCGGTGTATGACGCCGTCATCCGTTTTCAGCGGCCGCTGGACGAGCTGACGGCGCGGGATTTTCTGGCCGTGGTCCGCGCTCACGCCGAGGACGGCGTGGATTTTGCCACTTTGCACTGCGGCATCACGCGGAAAACCGTCGCCCAGATCAAAGAAAACAAGCGTCTGCTGAATATAGTTTCCCGCGGCGGCTCGCTGGTTTTTGCCTGGATGGCGGCGACGGGGGAGGAAAATCCTTTTTACGAGTATTTTGACGAACTGCTGGATATCTGCCGCGAGTACGACGTGACGGTCAGTTTGGGCGACGCCTGCCGGCCCGGCTGTATCGAGGACGCTTCCGACCGCTGCCAGATCGAGGAACTGGTGCGGCTGGGCGAGCTGACGGAGAGGGCCTGGGCGCGGGACGTGCAGGTCATGGTGGAGGGGCCAGGGCATATGCCGCTCGACCAGATCGCCGCTAATATGAAGCTGCAGCAGACGATTTGTAAAGGCGCGCCGTTTTACGTCCTCGGCCCGCTGGTCACGGATATCGCCCCCGGCTATGACCATATCACTTCCGCCATCGGCGGCGCGGTCGCGGCGGCGGCGGGCGCGGCTTTTCTCTGTTATGTCACCCCGGCGGAACATTTGGCCCTGCCGGATCTGCAGGATATGAAAGACGGGATCATGGCCGCTAGGATTGCCGCCCACGCCGGCGATATCGCCAAAGGCGTCCCCGGGGCGCGGGAGGCGGACCGGCGCATGGCCGAAGCGCGGCGAGCGCTGGACTGGGAGGCGCAGTTCGCGCTGGCCCTGGACGGGGAAAAAGCGCGGGCTTACCGGGCGGCGGCCGCGCCGGCGGAGGAGGACACCTGCTCCATGTGCGGTAAGTTTTGCGCCATCCGCAGCATGAACAAGGCCCTGGCCGGGGATTATGTGGATGTTTTGTAAACGATTACCACTAATCCCGGCGCTGCTGGTGTTACTCCTTGCGGCCTGCGGCGGTCCCGCCGGGGTGGAAACGCCCCCGGTGATCCCGGCCGATCCGCCCGCCGCGGCGGAAACAGATCCCGCGCCGCCGTCCGTCCCGCCTCCACCGGAAACACCGCCGCCATCGGCTGTGAGCGAGAGCGACTGGCCCCTTTATCTGAGCCGGGGCGAGGCGGATGCTAAGTTGCTCACGGAAGCGTTCTACCGCTATTATGCCGCTCGCGCTCGCCATTATGAAATCTATGCCATGCCCGTTTTCAGCCCGGCGGCCCCTCCTGATTGGGACGCGCTGACCAGGTATATTTGGTTGGAATTGTCGATGGAGCAAGACGGATCTCCGATAGGCGGCGTCATACCAGCCGCCGAGTTCAGGCGTCTGACGAACTCTCTTATGCCCGCTTTCGTTTACACCGATCATTCTTCCAAGCCTTTTGCCTTCAAAGACGGGCTTTACAGCAGCACCGGCGGCTGGGATTTTAATGGCATGAGTTATTACCGCCTGACCGCGCTGACGGAGGAAGACGGCGTTTTCACCGCTTTTGCCGATGTGATCTATTTCGAGGAAAGTCCGGACTTCCTGGATCCCAGCGGCAATTTACAGGTGCTCGTGCGGGCCTATCCGGAAATCGTGGAAAGGGACGATTCCTTATACAGTTCGTATTCGGTCAATCAGGCCCTCTACGAGCGGGCGCTGACCGACCTGGTCACTGGGGCGGATCCCGCGCTGGTCCCGGTGATCTGGTCGCGTCTGGTCCTGCGTTTTCAGCTGAGCGGCGCGGAGGATTACCCGCTGGCCTATCTCGCCAAATACGGGGCGTCGGTCGCCTCGTGGCCAGGGTCGTCGATGCCGTCGCCGGAAGTGACGCCGGAAACAGCCGAATTAACGCCGCCGCGCTGGGCGCGGGTGCGCGGGGTGGACAGCGTCCTCAACACGCGGACGGGGCCGGGAACGAATTTTGCCATCAGCGGCCGCCTGAATAGGGACGATATGGCCCTCGTACACGCCCGCCGGGACGGCTGGGCCTACGTCGGCTTTTCGCGTTATCCGCAGCTAGCCTGGGTCAGCGCGGATTATCTGGAGGAAGCGGAATGAGATCATTGACGGTATTTTTCCTCTCGTCATTCCGGGCTTGTCCCGGAATCCATCGGCCAGCAGCAAAGAGCCTGCGGGTCTTGATCCCGGCGCTGCTGGTTTTACTTCTTGCGGCCTGCGGCGGCCCCGCCGGGCTGGAAACGCCCTCGGCTGATCCGAGCGCCGCGGTGATCAAAATCGGGCTTTTGCGCATCGACGACTCCGTTCCTTTTTATGTGGCGGAAAAAGAAGGACTATTCGCCGCCCACGGCGTCACGGTCCGGCTCGTGCCGTTCAACAGCAGCGCCGACCAGGCCCAGGCCATGGAGGCCGGCGAATTGGATATGGCGATGAACGACCTGATCGTGCAGGCGCTGATGCGCAAAGGCGGGACGGACACCAAGGTCGTAGCCGTCGCTTTTGGCGCGACGCCGGCGGAAGGGCGTTTTCTGCTCGTGGGCGCGCCCGGGAGCGCTCTGACGGCGCCCTCTCCCGGCGGAGCGGACGGCAGGATCGCCGGCGTCGCGGGCAAGACGGTGGCTATATCCAGCAATACGATGATGGATTTTCTCCTGTCCCAATTCGCCGCCCTGGGGTTTTTCGCCCCGGATCTATCCGACGTGCAGATCGTCAGCATGCCGAATCTGATGCTCCGGGTGGAGGCCTTGATCGAAGGCCGGGACGTCCAGATGGCCATTTTGCCTGATCCGCTGGCCGCTTACGCCGTACAGGCCGGCTGCCCCGTGCTGATAGACGATACGGCGCTGGGCGTGAATTTATCCCAGTCCGTGACGCTGGCGACCGAGACCGCGCTCAGGGAACGCCGGGACGAGGTCAGCCGGGTGCTGGCCGCTTATTTTGCCGCGATGCGCCTAATCAACGAAAATCCGGACGCTTACCGGGATTTTTGCCTGGAGACGGCCAATGTGCCGGCGGAACTCAGCGCGACTTATCCCACCCCCTCTTACACGCCGGGCGCTCTGCCGGCGGAGGAAGACCTGACCCGGGTGATGGACTGGCTGGTGGAGCGCGGACTATTAGCCGAAGCTTACTCATACGCGGAAACAGTGGACACAGCTCTGGCCGCGGCCCTTATTGCCGGAGCGGACTGATGCTGCGTTTGGAAAACGTGAGTTTCGGCTACGGCGCGGCCAAAGGCGGCGACGCGGGCGATCTGCTCTTGCGCGGCGTTTCTTTGACGGTCGCCCGGGGCGAGCGCTGGGCGGTCATCGGCCCGTCCGGCTGCGGCAAAACCACGTTTCTCCACTTGGCGGCCGGGCTGCTCCGGCCGCTGACCGGCGCCGTTTATCTGGCCGGGGAACCGCTCTCCGGCCCGCACGCGGATATCAGCGTTATTTTGCAGGAATACGGCCTTTTTCCCTGGAAAACCGTCATGGCCAACGCGGCGCTCCCCCTGCTGATCAGAGGCTGGCCGGCGGCGCGGGCCAAAGCGGAGGCGGAGAGCGCGCTGCGGGAACTCGGCCTCTGGGAGCAGCGGGATAAATACCCGAGCCGCCTTTCCGGAGGGCAAAGACAGCGGGTGGCCATCGCCCGGGCTATCGTCAGCTCACCGCGCCTTTTGCTCATGGACGAGCCGTTTTCCGCCCTGGACGCCCTGACGCGGGAGACCTTGCAGGAGACCGTGCGGGCCTTGTGCGCGGAGGGCCTGACTTTTCTGCTGGTGACGCACAGCATCGAGGAAGCGGCGTTTCTCGGCGAAAAAATAATCATCTGGGGCAAGGGAGAGCCGGGGAGCGTCGGCCGCGTTTTGGAAAATAATGGCGCTCGCACTCAGAATTATCGCGGCACTGCCGCGTATGACGCCTGCTGCCGAAGCTTGCGGTCTTTACTGCGAGGTTGATACAATCCCTTCTCGTCACTGTTGGCAAGAGCGCCTAAGCGCCTACGGCACAAGGCGCTCTAAACCACAGTACGGACTCGACTATGCCGCTTTAGCGGCAGTCTCGTACCTGCATTCCGGGCTTGTCCCGGAATCCAAAAAACAGGGATGGATTCCGGCATAAAGCCGGAATGACCATCTCTGAATAGTAACACATTGTACTGAAATTACAGTTGAGAGGTGACATGGTGATAAAAAGAATTACAATATGGATTTGCGCAGCGGCGCTGATACCGCTTCTGGCCGCCTGCGGCAGCGCTCCCTCGCCTCCCCCCGCTGAAACGCCCGCCGTTCCGGCGACGCTCTATCTTCCCGGCGAAAACGCGATCGGGTTTACCACCGCGACCGTTTTGACCGACGGAACGCCGGAAGATATCGTTTCTTGGCTGGTCCGCGAGAAAGCGCTGCCAGAGGGGTCCGCCCTGCTTGATTTTACCATTGACGGCGACGGAAGCTGCCGGGCCGATATGAACGCCGCCTACGGAGCGTCCCTCGGCCAGGGCACGTCGGCGGAGTATCAGCTGCTCGGCTCTTTGGTCAACACTTTGCTCACCCATTTTGAGCAAAGTGAGATCACGCTCACGATAGAGGGAGAAACGCCGGCGACAGGGCATAATGTATATGATTTTCCCCTGCGCTTTTTTGATTAGGGTTGAGTGACCCCCGTCAGGGATGGAATGACGAAGGAGAGAGATCCAGAAGGAGGCTGGCATGGTAAAAAAAGGTAAATACGGCTTCCTGGGGGCGCTGCTGGGGACGGCGCTGTTACTGCTGGCATGGCAGGCGGGCAGTCTCGCTCTGGCCAAACCGTTTTTGCCGCCTCCCGCCGCCGCTCTGGCCGCTTTTGTCCACCTGCTGCTCGCCGGGGATCTGGCCCGGCATTTTCTGGTCAGCGCCGCCCGCATCCTTGTCAGTACGGTTTTGGCGCTGACGCTGGCCGTGCCGCTCGGGATCTTGCTGGGACGCGGCGCCTGGGCGGCCCGTTTGGGCGGCCCGCTGGTCGCCATGCTTTATCCGCTGCCAAAAGTCGTGTTTTTGCCGGTACTCGTCGTATTGCTCGGCCTCGGCGACGCCCCCAAGATCCTGCTGATCATGCTGGTTATTTTTTTCCAGATCACCGTCGTCACCTGGGACGCCGCCGCCGCCGTACCGGCCGCCAGCCTCCTGTCCTTGCGCTCACTCCACGCCGGCCCCTGGCAGATACTGCGCCACCTGATCCTGCCCTGCTGCCTGCCGCATATTCTGACCAGCCTGCGCGTTACGACGGGGACCGCCGTCGCGGTGCTGTTTTTCGCCGAGACTTTCGCCTCGTTTGACGGGCTGGGCTATTTCATCCTGAACGGGATGGAGACGCGGGAATACACGGTGATGTACGCCGGGATCATCGCTATGGGTTTGCTGGGCCTGCTTTTTTACGCCGTCATCGGCATATTGGAAAAAACATTTTGCGCCTGGCGGTATTAGCAACTATCCGTAAAAACAGGTTTTCCAGAAAGATCGCTACCAATGCGTGCCTTTTCTTCACGCCGTTTGTAAGCCATCATAGCGGTCAATTCGATTGGATCAGCAAGGAGTTGTTGAATTATATTGAGTCCCGACATTACCGAAAGGTCATAGATATGCTTCGATACATCAAAATACATTTTCCGTTGATTCAAGCAATGCGGAAAAGGCATCGGCATCTGTGTGAAGTCTCAATTTATATTCCCTCCCAAAGTGACGTCAATGGCTCTCAGCAGTGTCTTTCGACCGCAATGATTACGGGCATACCAAATCAGCCTTTCATTGTTGATGTTACCGCTTCGCAGCATAGACCGCAGAACCTCGTCTGGTCTGTCAGCGTCCACAGGGTATTTTTCCATAGCCATAAACGCTTCTAATGCCTGTAAATAAGGAGCGTTGGCATCGTTTACGGTGAGGATGGGTTTGCAAACACGGATGCGTGTATCTTCGGGAAGCCGGTACCGATAACGATTAGACGCAATGTGACGCTCTGCGGGTATCTGACTGCAAAGCCCAAGAGCGTTCAACAATGTGGGGCCGGTGATGTAGCCAATGATATTCTCGCTGTCACGGAGCAGAAACCCGGTCATTATCTCGTCCGGGCGGGGTCGCAGCTTCCCAAAGCGCGTCTCTCTCACTTTGCCATAAACGCCTCTTTGGACACGCGCCAGATCGCCCTTGTCGACCAAACGCGCCATATTAACATTGGTGATTTTCTTTGCGTTATCTATATCCATATCGAAGGCGCTGGCCAAAGACGCGGCGACTTCCTTAGTAGTGACAGGCTTTTTCGCCGGCCAGTTTTGAATTTGTGTTTTAATGTGCTGTCCATAACCATGCGGTTCCATGGCCCGTTCCCTCTTTGTGTTATTATCGATTTTAATATTATATGGTATTCACTCTGTGATAATAACACAATGGAAAAGAAAAAGCAAGACGGCTGGGCTATTTTATCCTGAACGGGATGGACGCGGAATACACGGTGATGTACGCCGGGATCATCGCCACCATCCCAATCACCGTAGGGTTCAAAATTTTGAACCCTTACCATGACGCATGCTCATGAGCAGCCCGACCAGGACCGCCGTGACCCAGACGGCGAGTACCGCGAAAAACGGGGCGAAAGGCGGAGCGTCAGCCGGCGGAGCAGTCGGCGCGGCGGGCGGCGCGATCAGACCGGTCTCGCTCTCCGGCGTCTCAGTCAGCATGAAGGCGATATCCACGGTCTGGGCGGCGAAAACCGCGCTCAAAACGTGGCGGCCTCCCTCCATCTCCGCCAGCCGCTCCGCCGCCACGGTCAAAACCGTGCTGCCGGAGCGGACCTCGTAGTCCGTGCCGGGCGTCCACAGATCCTCGTCGCAATACAGATCCAGGAATTCCTCCAGCGGGATGTCGATCCGCACTTCCAGCGGGCCGCTCCCGTCATAGCTGATTTCGTATTCGGCCGCGCCTTCCCCCAGGGCGGGCGGCAGGAAGGTCAGAACCGGCCCCGCCGCGGGTGGGGTATCGGTGGCGGCCGGGGCGGCCGGCTCCGGCGGGGCGGGTTCAGCCGGGGCCGGATTCGCCTCTGCCCCCGCTTCCGTCGCGGGTTCTGTCGGCTGACCGGCGCTGACGATTATGGAGCCGCCATCGCCCTCGCCGCCGGGCTGCGCCGGAGTGACCGGTGTTGCGGGGTTAGCCGGTGGTTCTGGGTTAGTTGGCTGTTCCGGGGTGGCGGGGGGTTCCGGGGTATTTGGTTGTTCCTGATTGGGAATATTTGGCTGTTCCGGAGCAGCCGGCTGTCCGGGAGTGCTTGGTTGTTCCGGAAGGGTTGGCTGTTCCGGAGTGGTCGGTTGTTCCGGTTGCTCAGGAGTAGTCGGTTGTTCAGGGTTCGCCGGCTGTTCGGGAGTTACCGGTTGTTCAGGAGCAGTTGGCTGTTCTGGAGTGGCCGGTTGTTCCGGACTTGCCGGCTGTTCCGGAGTTGCCGGCTGTTCCGGGCGAGTAGGCTGCTCGGGGCGAGTCGGTTGCTCGGGACCGTTCGGCTGCCCGGGATCCGGTTCATCAGGGTCAGATTCTTCCGGATTGATCGGTGCAGGTTCAGGCAGGTTCACCGTGAACCGCTGGGCCGACACCTGCTGGACGCCATTGATACTGAATTCGGCGGCGGCTGTATGCACGCCGTTTTTATCCAGAGACGGCAGCACTTGGGCAAAGAGCGTCACCACCGTGCTGCCGCTGTCGGCGTCGTAATAGATTTTGGCCAGGATCTCCCCGTCCAGCCAGAAACGCTCGAAATAATAGAAATTGTTATCGTCCTCGTCAATAACGCCGTCACCGTTCATGTCCGCGCCCGTGTCTGCCGCTGTAAAGACCTGAGGGGCCAGCGCCGTGACGATATAATCGCCGTCAATACTAGTGGGATCGCCGATCGTACTCGTCACGGGGTAATAGTTCCTCGCGGTCAAACCGGCGTCATCCGCCTCGGTCACCGTGACGGTGAGTGTCTGGAGGTCGAGCAGATATTCGTGCGGGTAAGAGCGCACCTCGATGTCGACTTTAAATATGCCGTTTACCAGCGGCGCGCCGTAAAACTGGCCGCTCAGCATCGCTAAACCCTGGTAGTTGTCGCCCTTATTCATCAGCTCCAGACCGTCAGGCAATTTCGTCTCATTGATAATATTGAATTCCAGCGCTATATTATCCGGCATCACCGTTTCGATGATCTCCTGATACGGCACGAGACGCCAGGCGTTGTAGTCCCGTCGGGTGATTGTTCCGTCTATCTCATTATTGGGAACGTCGTTCGCCTGCGCCCAAGCCAAGATGAAACTCTCCTTGACTCCATAGATTGTGGTATAAGGCGAAAGCTTCCCCATCGCTTCTGGCGATAAGTACGTGGAAAAATATGGCTCACCACCGACGGCAATCACGCTCATCGGCACGTACAAGTCAACCTTCGGGGCGAGAGTCGTTTCGGTCAGAAAGTAGAGCGGCAGATCAATCATGCCATGGGAGATGATGATTTCACTTAAAGATGAGCAACCGGTAAACGCGTTTTCGCCTATGCTGGTCAGACCGGCAGAAATGGTAACGCTGGCCAGGTTCGGGCAGGCGAGAAATGCATATTGATCAATGCTGGTTACGCTGTCCGAAATAGTTACATCGGTCAAACCTTGGCAATTACTAAACGCGTTTTCGCCGATACTGATTACACCGTCAAGAATGATTAAGCTGGTAAGATTGTCGCAAACGGCAAATGCCGAGGTACCAATGCTGGTCACGCTGCCTGGAATGATTAATTCACCAGTAAGGCCGCAGCCGAAAAACGCGCTACTGCCGATGCTGGCCACGCTGTCCGGAATAGTGATATCGGTCAGACCGTAACAGCCGTAAAACGCGCTTTCACCAATGCTGCCCACGCCGTCCTGGATAGTAACATTGGCCAGGCCGGAGCAACCATAAAACACATATTGGCCGATGCTGGCCACACTGCCCGGAATAGTGATATCGGTCAGACCATAACACTCTTGAAATGCATTATCACCAATGCTGGCCACGCCGTCCAAAATAGTGACACTGATTACGCCAGAGCCGTGAAACGCATAGTTGATGCTGGCCACGCTACCCGGAATAGTGATATCGGTCAAGCCAGAGCAACCCTCAAACATATAATCACCAATGCTGGTCACGCCATCCGAAATAGTGATACCTGTCAGGCCTGAGCAACCGCGAAACGCGTAGTTGCCAATGCTGATCACGCTGCCCGGAATAGTGATATCGGTCAGACCGTAACAGCCTTCAAATGCCCGTTCACCAATGCTGTCCACGCCGTCCTGAATAGTAACATTGGTCAGACCGGAGCAGCCATAAAACGCGTTACTGCCGATGCCAATAACACTGCCCGGAATAGTGACACCGGTCAGACCGGAGCAACCATAAAACGCTTGACTGTCGATGTTGGTTACGCTGTCCGGTATTGTGACGCTGGCCAGACTGGAACAGTTCTGAAATACGCGCTGGCCGACGCTGGTCATGCTGTCCGGAATAGTGATACCAGTCAGACCGGAGCAACCGGCAAACGCATCATTGCCAATACTGGTCACACCATCTGGAATGGTTAAATTACCAGCTAGGCCGGAGCAGCCGTAAAAAGCGTATTGGCCGATGCTAATCACACTGTCTGGAATAGTGAGACCGGTCAAATTGATACAACCGCGAAAAGCACTGATGCTGGTCACGCCCTCCGGAATGACTAAGCCTCCGGTCAGACCGGTGCAATCAGAAAACAAGGCACTAACACTGAACGCCCAGTCTGGAATGATGAAGCTGACCAAGCCGGAACAGCCGGAAAATGCGCTGTTGCCGATGCTGGTCACACTGTCCGGAATAGTGATGCTGGTCAGGCCGGAGCAGCTGGAAAACGCAGAT